>NZ_BAABBA010000012.1:0-133182 GCF_039537705.1 Georgenia daeguensis | reverse complement strand
CTCCAGCGCCGCCGCGGTGTCCCGGAACCGCCGGGTCAGGCCCTGCCCGACCCGGACCAGCGTGCGGGCCTCCTGCCGCGAGACCGCCAGCCGCATCGCGATCTCCTCCCCCGTGACGTCCACCGGCTCGGCCAGGCGCGGATGGTCGTACCAGGTAGCGGTGTCCGCCAGCCCGGCCGCCGCCAGCGCCGCCCGCCCCGCCGCCCACGCCTGGACCCGCCGGTGCGCCGCGAGGACCTCGATCCCCGCGACCCGCCCCAGCCTCGACACCTCCGTGCCGGTCAGCACCGCCGCCAGGTCCGCACCCCCACGCATCCCCGCCAGCACCCCCACCCCGACCCCCAGGCCGCCGACACCCCCACCCGCCACCGCCGGGTCGAAGACCTCCGACACCCGCCGCCGCAACGCCCGCGACCACGCCGGACCACCACCCACAAACCCCTCAGGATCCGGCGCCCCCGCACCGTCACCGGCCGCCTCGGCGGCCCCGGCGTCGGCGTCGGTGACGGCCTCGACGTCGGCGGCGTCGGCGTCGGCGTCGGCGTCGGCGTCGGCGTCGGCGACAGCAGGCTCCTCGGCCGGCAGCGCGCTCGTCCGGGTGAACCCCGCCGGCGCCAGCCCGGCCAGCACCGCAGACCCCTCCACGTCGTCCGACGCCACCGGCCCGGTCGCGGGCTCGTCGTCCGGGCCCAGCAGCTCCTCCAGCACCCCCTGCGCCCACGGGTCACCCGCCTCCAGCAGCACACCAAGACCCTGCAGCCCCACGCTCGACAGCTCCCGGGCCCGCGCCAGCCGCTCCTCCACCCCCACCGCACCCGCCAGCGCACGCAAGTGCGAGCACGGCCCACGCCACCCGTCCTCCGGGCAGCACCACCCGCCCCCACGACCCCGCGCACTTTCGAACATGAGTACTACGCTAGGGCAACCCTCTGACATCGCGGCCTACAGGTGCCTGACCTGCACAAACGATGTAAAGCGCCGAGGGGACGATCACTGGGCCGCCATGCGGGGCGGGGCTGGGACACTCCTCGGCAGAAGAACCCACAGATGACGGGAGCGCTCAGCGGAAGCGCTCGATGGCCGCCTCGATCGCCTCCCCAGTCGCCCCGTGCCCGGACCCCTCCACGATCCACAGCTCGCTGCCCGGCCACGCCCGGTGCAGGTGCCAGGCGGTGTCGGCCGGCCCGGAGATGTCGAGGCGCCCCGTGACGAGGACTCCCGGTATCCCGGCCAGCCGCCCGGCGTCACGCAGGAGCGCCCCGTCGTCGAGGAAGGCGGCATTGGCGAAGTAGTGCGTCACGACGCGCGCGAAGGCGAGCCGGAAGGCAGGGTCCTCGAAGCCACGGTGCGGGCGATGCCCCGGGTGGGTGGCCACGTGCGTGTCCTCCCACTCGCACCAGGCCCGGGCGGCACGGTCACGGACCTCGGGGTCGGCGTCGTGAAGGAGGCGGCTGTAGGCCGCCGCGAGGTTCCCGTCACGTTCGCCCTCGGGCACGCCGTCGCAGAACCTCTCCCACGCCTCGGGGAACACCCGACCCATCGCACGCGTGAGCCAGTCGACCTCGGCGTGGGTCGTCGTCGTCACGGAGATCAGCACCATGCCGGCGACCCGGTCGGGGTGCTGCTCGGCGTAGGCGAGCCCGAGCGTGGTGCCCCACGAGAGGCCGAGGATGAGCCACCGGTCGATCTCAAGGTGCTCGCGCAGCTGCTCGAGGTCGGCGATCAGGTGCGCCGTGGTGTTCGTGGAGAGGTCGACCTCAGGCTCGCTCGCGTGCGGCACGCTGCGGCCGCTGTTGCGCTGGTCCAGCTGGACGATCCGGAAGACCTCCGGGTCGAACCACTGACGCCAGCCCGGCCGGCTGCCCGAGCCGGGCCCGCCGTGCAGCACGACGACGGGGCGGCCTGCCGGGTTGCCTGACACCTCCCAGTAGAGGCGGTGCCTGTCGCCGACGTCGAGCATCCCCGTCTGGTAGGGCTCGATCGGCGGGTGGACGGGCACGAGAAATTCCCTTCCGTGGCGGGCGCGGCGGCTCCTACCGTATCGGCGTCACACCGCGCCGCTCGAGGACATCGCGGCGCGTCGATCCAGGGCCGCCCAGCACACCCCGACGACGGACGAGGACCCCATGAATCCCTTGATAACGGCGGACGTCACCGAGCGTCTGCGCCAGCACGTCGCCGGCCGCGTGATCGCGCCCGACGAGACCGACTACGAGACGCTCCGCACGACCCCAGCCGGCGCCCCGGACGCCAGGCCGGCGGTGATCGTCCGGGCGCGGAGCACCGCCGATGTCGTCCAGGCTGTCGCGGCGGCGCGCGAGAGCGGGCTCGAGCTGGCCGTGCGCAGCGGCGGGCACAGCGGCGCCGGCCACAGCACCACGGACGGCGGCATCCTCCTCGACCTCGGGGAGATGAAGGAGCTGGAGGTCGACCTCGAGCGCAGGACCGCCCGGGTGCAGCCCGGGCTGACCGCGGGCGAGTACAACGAGGCGGTCGGCCGCCACGGGCTCGCCACCGGCTTCGGCGACACCGGGTCCGTCGGCATCGGCGGCATCACCGTCGGCGGCGGGATGGGCCTCCTCACCCGCCGGTACGGCCTCACGATCGACTCGCTCCTGGCCGCGGAGGTCGTCACCGCGGACGGCACCGTGCTGGAGGCGGACACGGACCACCACGAGGACCTTTTCTGGGCGGTCCGCGGCGGCGGCGGAAACGTCGGCGTGGTCACCCGCCTGACCTTCCGCCTGCACCCCGTCGACGAGGTGCTCGGCGGCATGCTGGTCCTCCCGGCCACCGCCGAGGTGATCGAGGGTTTCGTCCGCCTGGCGACGGCCGCCCCGGACGAGCTGAGCACCATCGCCAACCTCATGCCGTGCCCGCCGCTGCCGTTCGTGCCCGCCGAGGTCCACGGCCGCCCGGTCCTGATGGCGCAACTGGTCCACACAGGCCCGCTCGAGGCGGCCCGACGGACGCTGGAATCGTTCCGGAGCCTCGCCGAGCCGTACGCCGACCTCGTCCGGCCGATGCGCTACCCGGACATCTTCCAGGGCGAGGAGGCGGGCCCGATGCCCGAGGTCGTCTCCCGAGGCGGCTTCGCCCGCCGTATCGGCGCACAGGAGGCGTCGGCCCTCGCGGAAGCGGTGGCGACGCCGGGGTCGGCCCGGATCGTCCAGATCAGGGTGCTCGGCGGTGCGGCGGCCCGGGTCGACGCCGCCGAGACCGCCTTCGCGCACCGGGACCAGCCGATGATGCTCATGCTGGTGGCGTTCTGCGACGGCCCCGAGGACCGCGCCCGGCAGGAGCGGTGGCTCGAGGAGGCGTCGGGCATGCTCGACGGCGCCGCCTACGTGAACTTCCTCGGGCGCGAGGGGCCGGAGCGCGTGCGCGCCGCGTACCCGGGCGCGACCTGGGACCGACTGGTCGAGGCGAAACGGCGATACGACCCGGGGAACCTGTTCCGGCTCAACCAGAACGTGCCTCCCACCGGCTGAGGCCGAGCGGGCGACGACGGGTCGGGTCAGGCGGCAGACTTCTCCCGCACCTGCCGCTTGATCCGGCCGAGCATGCCGGCCATCCCCCGCAGGCGCAGCGGGCTCACGGCCTGCGCCAGCCCGAGCCGGTCGGAGACGTCTGCGGGCACGGCCAGCACCTCGGCGGCCGTCAGCCCGTCGAGGCCCTCGTGCAGGATGCCGGCGAATCCGCTGGTGGTGGGCGACTCCTGGGGCGCCTGGAAATGCAGGTGGACGATCGCGTCACCGCCCGTGCCGTCGACCTCCGCGACGACGAAGATCGGCGACTGGCACTCCGGCACCGGCTCGAGGAGCTCGGGGTGCTCGGCGTAGCGCTCGGGCAGGGCCGGCAGGTTGCGGCTGAACTCCAGCAGCATCTGCAGCCGGTCGGGAGCGCCGACGGCGTTGAAGTCCTCGACGATCGCCGCGAAGGCGGCGGGCAGGCCCTCGGTGGTCGTGGTCATCGGGCGGGCACCTCCCCGGGCTCCTCGCCGACGGCGATCGGCACGCGCACGGCGTTGCCCCACTCCGTCCACGAGCCGTCGTAGTTGCGCACGTTCTCGAAGCCGAGCAGGTGCTCGAGCACGAACCAGGTGTGGCTCGACCGCTCGCCGATGCGGCAGTACGCGATCACCGGCTCGCGCGGGGTCAGGCCCTGCTCCTGCTCGTAGATCGCCGCGAGCGCGTCACGGTCCTTGAAGGTGCCGTCCTCGTTCGCGGCCCGCGCCCACGGCACCGACCGCGCGCCCGGGATGTGGCCGCCGCGCAGGCTGGCCTCCTGCGGGTAGTCGGGCATGTGCGTGCGCTCGCCCGTGTACTCGGGGATTGAGCGGACGTCGACGAGCTGGCCGCCGAGGAACTCCAGAACGTCGTCCTTGTAGGCACGGATTCGGGTGTCGTCGCGCTCGACCACCGGGTACTCGGTCGCGGCGGGCGTGGGGGTCTCCGTGACCATCTCGCGACCCTCGGCCTGCCACTTGGCCCGCCCGCCGTCGAGCAGGCGCACGTCCGGGTGCCCGAAGAGCGTGAAGACCCACAGGGCGTACGCCGCCCACCAGTTGTTCTTGTCGCCGTAGAGCACCACCGTGCTCTCACGCGTGACGCCCTTGGCCGACATGAGCTTCGCGAAGCCCTCGCCGTCGACGTAGTCCCGCGCGACCGGGTCGTTGAGGTCGAGGTGCCAGTCCACCTTCACGGCCCCGGGGATGTGGCCGGTCTCGTACAGCAGCACGTCCTCGTCGCTCTCGACGACGACGAGCCCGTCCGTCCCGAGGTTCCGGGCGAGCCAGTCGGTGCTCACCAGCCGCTCGGGGTGGGCGTACGCGGCGAACTTCGGGTCGTCGTCGTAGGGCAGTGCCATCGTCAGAACCTCCACGCTCGGGTCGGGATGCTGCCCCGATCCTCTCACCGCGTGCGGCACAGGACCTAAGCGGCTCCGAGGCCTCCGGGCGGGACTGCCGGCACGTGCGCCGGTCAGCCCTGGTCGAGCTGGGCGCGCAGCTCGTCGATCTTCGCGGAGAGCTCGTCGAGCGCCCCGCGCACCGACCCGTCCGCCTGCTCAGAGGCCTGCTCCAGCTTGGTCCTGGCGTCCTCCAGCGCGGTCCGCGCCTCCTCCTTGGCGGCCTCGGCCTCGGCCCCGGTCCCGGAGAGCGCCGCCTCCGCGTCCTGGACCGCCTCCTGCGCGGAGCCGACGGCGTCCTCGACGGCGGAGCGCGCCTCGGGGTCCAGGCCCTCCAGCTGCGAGCGAGCGTCCTCCGCTGCGGAGCGCGCCTCGTCGGCGGCACCCTCGAGCGCCGTGCGCGCCTCCTCGGCGGAGTCGCCGAGACCCTCGACGACGTCGGAGGCGGACTGGCGGACCTCCTCGGGGACGTCCTCGGCCGAGCAGGCACCCAGCAGCAGGGTGAGCGAGACGCCGGCGGCGGCGAGCAGGGAGCGGTGACGCAAGGGGTCCTCCTGGGTCTGGGAGAAGCCATTGTGCGTCACCGTCCCGTGCGACTGCACGCCCTGGCCCGGCTCGAGCGGTCACGGGGCGCGCACGATGCCGACGCCGCGGTCGGCCACCTCTACTCCCGGGGCGAGGGCAGTGATGTCGCTGTTCGCCAGCAGCCGAGCGGTCACGGTGGCGGCGGTCCCGGGCAGGGCGGTGGTGAGGGCCTCCTCCCACCACAGCGCCGCGACGCCGGCCACGTGAGGAGCGGCCATGCTCGTCCCGCTGAGGCTCGAGAGGCCGCCGCCGCGCTGGGGCCGAGACCACGTCGACCCCGGGCGCCGCCACCTGCGGGAACGTGTTGGAGAACGGCGCGACCACGAACCCGTCCGGCCCCCTGCCGAGTGCGCCCACCGAGACGATCCCGTCCGCGGCGGCGGGCAGGGAGGCGGCGATCTCGAGGTCTGGGTCCTCGTCGCGCCGGCTCTCGTTCCCCGCGGCGGCGACCACCACCGCACCCCGCGTCGAACATCCGCAGGTTCGCCCGGTAGCCCTCCAACGCCGCCGACGTCGCCAGGTCCGCGGGCCAGCCGTCGTCCACCAGTCGCTGGACCAGCCCCGGGAAGTCGAACCCGAGGGACATGGAGATCACGTGCGCCCCCTCGCGCAGCGCCCACTGGATCCCGTTGAAGAGCATCGTGGAGTCGCCGCTGCCGTCGTCGCCGAGCACCTTGCCCGCCAGCACACGGCCGACACCGGGCGCGACCCCGATACGCGCACCGTCGACGTCCCGGCCGAGCACCGTGCCTGCGCAGTGCGTCCCGTGGCCCTGCACGTCACCGTTGCCGCTCCCGGTGAAGTCCTCCTCCACCACCGTCGCGCCGGCGAACGCCGGGTGGGCCACGTCGATCCCGGTGTCCAGGACGGCCACCGTCACCCCCGCGCCGGTGCGCAGGGACCTGTCGGCGCCGACCGCGGCGACGCCCCAGGCGGGCCCCGCCTCGACGGCGGTCACCGCCCGGGGCTTCGCCACCGGGAAGATCAGACGGGTCGGCATCACGGGTGCGACCGCGCGCACCTCCGGGTGGCCGGCGACCTCGCGGAGCTCGTCCTTGCTGAGCCGGGCGACGTCCACCTCCGGCAACGCGACGACTCCGTCCCCCAGGGACCGCGCCGACGCCGCGGGAGAGCGCACGGACAGCGGCACAGGCTCGCGGTGGCGCAGGACGGCGTAGGTGTCGGTGTGCAAGCGCGGTCTCCTCGGTGTCGGTGGGCCGGGTGCGGGACCAGGTCAGAGCCTGATCGCGTGCAGGTCGTGCAGCTCGAGCCGTCGCGCGGCAGGTGCGGGGCCGACCGGGAGCCGGTCGGCCGCCACGAGAGGGCCGAGGTCCAGGCCGGTCAGGTCCTCGACGTCGCGCACCGGCACCTGGAACGTCCGGAACGGACCCAGCGGGGGCGGCCGGCCCTCGCGGGCGGCCCGGGCACGGGCCGCGGAGAGGTCGATCTCCGCGAGCTGCGGCCGCTGGTCGAGGACGAAGGCGGCAGCGGCGAGCGAGCGCCCGTCCGGCGCCTCCTCCCCCGGTACGCCCCGGGGCTCCGTCGTCGTCCAGGCCACGACCTTCCAGAACTGCTGCGGGATCGCCACGCCCCGGTAGACCGGGTCGTCGTCGGCGAGCACGGGCGCCGTGAGGACGCTCAGGCGCAGCCGGTGCGCCCGGGCGTGCTCGAGCACGTGGTCCTCGAGCCCGAGCCACAGCTCCCGGGACTGGTTGAACCCGGCGGCCTGCGGCGCCGCGTTCGTGTAGTGGAACGTCTCCGAGCTCGCCCGGCGCGCCACCCCCGCCTCGCCCCAGACGGGGTCGCGACGGCGGACGAGGTGGCCGCGGTCGAGGTCGTTGCCGGCGTACAGCTCCTCGCCGGCCTGGTCCTCCGCGGGCACCCGGGGGTCGAGCCGCCAGTCGTCGCCCCGCGGTACCTCACGCAGCGCCGCTCCGTCGACGTTCACGGCGGTCACCACGGCGAGGCGCCGGGCCGGGTCCAGGACGACGGTGAAGTGGGTGTAGCCGAGCACGTGGCTCTCCCCCGCCGGCGACGGCACCGGGACCGGCACCCCGAGGAAGGCCGGGTCGTACCCCGGCGCCGTCGTGCTCATGGCACGAGCCAATCACGGACCGCTGACGTCCGCGTCCTCCAGGGCGGCCTCCACGGCGTGCAGCGCGTGGGCACGCATGGAGTCGATCACCGGCAGCGGGCTGTCCTCGGGCCCGATGAGCAGCTCGATCTCCGTGCAGGCCAGCACCACGGCGTCCGCCCCGGCGGCCCTGAGCCCCTCGAGCACCCGGACGTACCGCCGCCGGGAGACGTCCGAGACGATCCCCCGGGTGAGCTCGTCGAAGATGATCTGGTCGATCATGCCCCGCTCCTCCTCGGGCGGGACCACGACGCGGACGCCGTGGCGCGCGAGCCGGTCGGCGTAGAACGGCTCGCTCATCACCCACCTCGTGCCGAGGATCCCGACCGTGCGGTGCCCGCCCGCGACGGCGGCCCGGCCCACGGCGTCACCGATGTGCAGCAGCGGCACGCCGATGGCGGTCTCGACGTCCTCCGCCACCTTGTGCATGAGATTGGTGCCGATGAGGACGACGTCGGCGCCGGCCCGCTCCAGCCGGCGCCCGGCGTCCGCGAGGACCTCACCGGCGCGCGCCCAGTCGCCGGCGACCTGGCACGCCCGGATCACGTCGAAGTCGAGGGAGACCATCACCAGCTCCGCGGAGTGGTGCCCGCCGAGCCGGCGCTGCACCTCGGCGTTGATCACGCGGTAGTACTCGGCCGAGGAGTACCAGCTCATCCCGCCGATCAGCCCGATGGTGCGCATGCCCCTACTGTGCCGCAGAACCACCGCCGGCCGGGCGGTCGCCGGTGACGAAATCGGTCACGCGCGCGACCACCGCGGGATCGCGCAGGATGCGCTGGTGACCGAGCCCCTCGGTGGTCATCAGCGTGGCGGCGGGCCACGCCTCGGCGATACGCACGCTCTCGGCGTACGGCACCTCCTTGTCGTGCCGGTCGTGGACCACGAGCGTCGGCGCGGCGGCCGGCGTCCGGGTGAGGTCGAAGTCCGCCAGCGGGCGGCCCGCGAGCTCCTCGAAGCGCACGTCGAAGCGCCGCCGGGTCCGCTCGCCGTACCCCAGGGTGCGGGCGAGCTGGCCGGTCATCGCCACCACGTCGGCGCTGGGCGCGACGAGCGCGAGGCGGCCCGTGGGCATCCCGTCCGCGAGGGCGAGCGCCGTCGTCGTGCAGCCGAGGGAGTGGGCGACGACGGCGCCCGGCGCCCCGTGCCGCCTCGCGACGGCCGCGAGCGCCTCCGCCATCTCGACGGCGGTGCCGCGCCCCCGCCCGAGGGCACCGGGCCCGGACTCGCCGTGGCTCGGCGCGTCGAACCCGACCACTCGCCGTCCGGCGTCGACGAGCGGGGCGACGAAGGCGCCGAGCTGGCCCCGCCAGCCGCCCCAGCCGTGCACGAGGTAGACGGGGTCGCCCGCACCCCAGGTCTCGACGGCGACGGTGCGCCCCCCGGGCAGCTCCACCGTGGACCGCTCGCCGGCGCCGGGCCGCTCGTCCCGGCGGCGCCCGCCGTTGGCGGGCAGCGTGCACCACACGCGCAGCGCCCACCGCGCCCCGAGCGAGGGGGCGACGGCGTCGAGTCCCCCGAAGGCGGCACGCAGCGCCGCGATCCGCGCGACCTCCGCCGCGCGCGGGCGTCTGGTCGCTGTGGGCGTGCTCGTCATCGTCGCTCCCGTCGTGGTGGCCCGTGGGCGTGACGATGGTACGGGTGAGCGCGCCGCGGGGAGGCGCGGACAATGGGCGCATGCGCTTCCTGCCCGGGCACCAGCCCACCACCGACCTGACCTACGCCGACGTCTTCCTCGTCCCGTCACGGTCGGACGTCCCGTCCCGCTTCGACGTCGACCTGACGACGACGGACGGCACGGGCACGACGATCCCCGTCGTCGTCGCGAACATGACGGCGGTGGCCGGCCGGCGGATGTCCGAGACCGTCGCGCGCCGCGGCGGGATCACGATCCTCCCGCAGGACGTGCCCACCGACGTCGTGGCCGACGTGGTCGCCGACGTCAAGGCGAAGGACACTGTCATCGAGACGCCGGTGACCGTCGGCCCGCACGACACGGTGCACACGGCCCTGTCCCTGATCGGGAAGCGCTCCCACGGCGCGGTCGTGGTGGTCGAGGACGGGCGGCCGGTCGGGATCATCTCGGAGGCCGACTGGGAGGACGTCGACCGCTTCACCCAGGTGCACCAGGTCATGTCCGCGGACCCGTGGACCATCGACGCCGCCGTGCTCGACCGCGGGCGCGAGGGCCTCGAGGCCGCGTTCGACCAGCTGACCCACGCGCGCCTCAAGCTCGCGCCGGTGGTCCGCGACGGCCGTCTGGTCGGCGTGCTCTCCCGCCGCGGCGCCCTGCGCTCGAGCGTGTACGCACCCGCCGTCGACGCCCGGGGCCGCCTGCGCGTGGGCGCCGCCGTCGGGATCAACGGCGACGTCGCCGGCAAGGCGCGGGCCCTGCTCGAGGCCGGGGTGGACGTGCTCGTGGTCGACACCGCGCACGGGCACCAGGAGCGGATGCTCCGCGCGCTCGAGGCCGTCCGCTCGGTGGACCCCCAGGTCCCCGTGGCGGCCGGGAACGTGGTCACCGCCGACGGCGTGCGGGACCTGGTGGCCGCGGGCGCCGACATCGTCAAGGTGGGCGTGGGGCCGGGAGCGATGTGCACCACCCGCATGCAGACCGCCGTCGGGCGCCCGCAGTTCTCCGCGGTGCTCGAGTGCGCGGAGGCGGCCCGCGAGCTCGGGAGGCACGTGTGGGCCGACGGCGGGGTCCGGCACCCGCGCGACGTCGCCCTCGCCCTGGCGGCCGGGGCGTCCCAGGTGATGATCGGGTCCTGGTTCGCCGGCACCCACGAGTCCCCCGGCGACCTCCACACCGACGGCACCGGGCGGATGTACAAGGAGAGCTTCGGGATGGCCTCGGCCCGCGCCGTCGCCGCCCGGACGGCCGGGCGGGTGTCGGGCTTCGAGCGCGCCCGCAAGTCCCTGTACGAGGAGGGCATCTCCGCCTCGCGCATGTACCTCGACCCCGACCGCCCGGGCGTGGAGGACCTGCTCGACGTCATCACCTCCGGCCTGCGGTCCTCCTGCACGTACGCCGGTGCCCGCACCCTCGCCGAGTTCGCGCACCGTGCGCGGGTCGGGGTGCAGTCCGCCGCCGGCTACGAGGAGGGCCGCCCGCTCCCGGCGGGGTGGTGAGGTCAGCAACCCGCGGGTGCGTTCCAAGACGGTGGCGGAGGCTCGCACCTACTACGCCAAGGAGTTCGCCGGCTACCGACGTGGCGAGCCGACCCCCTACATGGAGAAGCTGCACTTCACGGCCGGCACGGGCACGGCCGACCCGGACGAGCGCATCCTCTCCGACGAGGAGCTCGAGCAGGCGGCCGAGGAGGGCCGGCAGAAGGGCCTGTGACCGACGGACGTCGCTAGTCGCCCAGCGCGTCGAGGAGCAGGTTGAGGCCCTCCCCCATCGTCGGGTGGGTGATGACCGCGTCGCGCACCTGCTGGTAGGTCAGCCCGCCCAGCATCGCCATCTGCACGGCGGTGACCACCTCGCCGGAGCCGGGCCCGAACAGCGCGACGCCGAGGATCTGGTCGGTGGCGGCGTCGACGACGGCCTTCCAGCTGCCGGTGGTCTCGTGCAGGGTCTTGGCGCGCGGGATCGCGGCGACGTCGATCCGGGCCACGCGCACGTCGTGGCCCCGCTCGCGTGCCTGCGTCTCGGTCAGGCCCACCCGGGCGAGCTCCGGCGTCGTGAAGACGGTGTACGGCACGAGCCGGCCGTCCGTGACCGCCTCGCCTCCGGTCAGAAGCTTCTTGAGCACCCTGAAGTCGTGCCAGGAGGCGTGGGTGAACTGCGGGCTGCCGGCGACGTCGCCCACCGCCCAGACGTGGTGGGCGCTGGTGCGCAGGTGGTTGTCCACCGCGACGAAGCCCTTGTCGGTCAGCTCGACGCCGGCGGCGTCGAGCCCGAGGCCGCCCGTGACCGGCACCCGTCCCGTGGCCACGAGCAGCTCCTCGGCCTGGACCTCGGACCCGTCCTCCAGGGTGACGACGACGCTCCCGGCCCCGCGCCGGACGGCGCGCGCCCGTGCGCCCAGCCGCAGCTCGACCCCCTGCGCGGTGAGGGCGTCAGCGACGTCGGCGGCGACGTCGGGATCCTCGCGCGGCAGGATCTGGTCGCGGCCCTGCAGCAGGATCACCTTCGTGCCGAAGACGGCGAACATCGAGGCGAACTCGCACCCGACGTACCCGCCGCCGAGGACGATCATCGACTCCGGGATCTTCTCCAGGTGCAGGATCGACTCGGAGTTCCACACCCCGGCCGCCTCGATGCCCTCGACGGGCGGGACCGCGGGCGTGGTCCCGGTGTTGACGACGACGTCCCGGCCGCGGAGCACGCGCGTCCCGCCGTCGTTCAGGGCGACCTCGACCGTGCGCTCACCGGTGAACCGGGCGGTGCCCATCAGGAAGTCCATGCCGGAGGCGGGGAACATCGTCGTGTGCGCGGCGACCATGCCGCCGACGACCGACTCCTTGTGCTCGCGCAGGCGCTCCAGGGAGATCCTGGGCTCGCCCTCGACCTCGACGCCCATGGTCCCGGCCCCCCGGGCGTCCAGGAGTGCGCGGGCGGAGCCGACGAGCGACTTCGTGGGGATGCAGGCGACGTTGATGCACGTCCCGCCGATCTTGTCGCGCTCGACCATGGCGACCTGCCAGCCCGCCCTTGCCCGGTCCATCGCCAGCGACTTGCCGGCCTTGCCGCCGCCGATCACCAGCAGGTCCACGTCCTCGATGTCACTCATCCCTCCTGCCTAGCACGACCGCGCCGGCACGGGCGAGGAGGTAGCGCCGCTCGGGGATGCTCAGGGTCCGGCGGGCGGCGCGCAGGTAGTGCTCCCGGGCCGCCTCCGGCTCGCCGGCCAGCTCCAGCAGGTGGCCCCGGACGGCGTCGACCCTGTGACCCGCCGGCGCCGCCTCGGCGTCGGCGAGCGCCGCGAGCCCGGCGCGCGGACCACGGACCATCGCGACGGCCACCGCGCGGTTGAGCGTCACGACCGGCGACGGCGACGCGGCCTCCAGGAGGTCGTAGAGGCCCAGGACCTGGGGCCAGTCGGTCTCCGCCGCCGACGGCGCCTCGTCGTGCACCGCCGCGATCGCCGCCTGGAGCTGGTAGGGCCCGACCGGCCGGCCGGAGGCGAGCGTGCGCGTGAGGAGGTCGACCCCCTCGGCGATCGAGGCGGTGAGCCACCGGCTCCGGTCCTGCTCGGCGAGCGGGACGAGCCCGCCGTCGGGCCCCGTGCGTGCCGGGCGGCGGGCGTCGGTGAGCAGCATGAGCGCGAGCAGGCCCGCGGCCTCGCCGTCCTCCGGCAGCCGGGCGTGGAGCTGCCGGGCGAGCCGGATCGCCTCCGCGGCGAGCTCCACCCGCTGCAGCGCGGGCCCGGCGCTCGCCGTGTAACCCTCGTTGAAGATGAGGTACAGCACCTGCAGCACGGCGCGCACCCGCTCACCGAGCTGCTCCGGCGGAGGCAGCTCGAACCGGGCGCCCGCGGCCCGGATGCGCTGCTTGGCCCGGCTGATCCGCTGCGCCACCGTCGGTTCCGGCACCAGGAGGGCCCGGGCGATCTCCGCCGTCGTCAGCCCGCCGACGGCCCGCAGGGTGAGCGCCACCTGGGCCGGCGGGGTCAGCGAGGGATGGCAGCAGAGAAACAGCAGGGCGAGCGTGTCGTCCTCCGACGCTCCCGGCGGTGTCGGGTCCGGCTCGGCGACGGCCACGGCGACCTCCCGTCGTCGCCTGGCGCTCTCGTTCCGGACGATCTCGACGAGACGCCGCAAGGCGACCGTGGTCAGCCACCCCTGCGGGCTGGCGGGCAGGCCCTCCGCGGGCCACTGCACGGCGGCGGCGAGCAGCGCCTCCTGGACAGCGTCCTCGCACGTGGCGAGGTCGCCGTGGCGACGCACGAGGCGGCCGAGGACCCGCGGCGCCAATTCGCGCAGCAGGTCCTCGACGCCGTCGTCGGTCACATCTCGCCCCCGCCGAGCTGGAGGACCGGTCGGACCTCGACCCGCCCGACCGTGGCCTCGGGCAGGCGCGCGGCGTGCTCGGCGGCGCGGTCGAGACTCTCGCACTCGATCAGGTAGAAGCCGGCGAGGAACTCCTTGCTCTCCCCGAACGGCCCGTCCGTGGTCTGCATCCGTCCGTCGACCACCCGGACCTGCCGGGCGGCCGAGCCGTCCGCGAGCGCCTCCGCGACGACGAGCTCGCCGCTGGCGGCGAGGTCCTCGCGCAGGCGGGCGTGGGCGTCGAGCCCGACGGCCTGCTCGGCCGGGGTCATGGCGTCCCACTCCTGCCGGGCGTCCGCGGCGAGGTGGATGAGCAGCAGGTACTTGCCGGTGGTGTCCATGTCAGCCTCCTGTGGTTGCAGTGTCTCCTCGCCCCGTGGTCGAGACCAGGGCCGAGTTCTCGACACCCGCGGCTGACGCTCCCTGCGCCGCTACCTCGCCCCGGCCCGCAGGGCGCGCAGCGCCACGGACAGCGGCGCCAGCCCGGCCACCTCGAGGTGGTTGACGCCCTCGACGGCGGAGCGGGCGCGCTCGAGGTAGGCGGCGTTCGCCCGGTCCCAGACCCGCAGCCGGTGGTCCGGCGAGCCGTCGTGGTCGGTCTCCTCGATGACCCGCGCGGTGAGGGTGTTGAGGACCGCGTAGAGGTCCTCCCGCGCGGCGGCCCGGGCGAGGGTGTCCCAGCGCCCCTCCCGCGGGAGCGCGCCGACCCGGGCCAGGAGCGCCCCGATGCCGAAGTGCTCCTCCGTGGCGAACCGCATCTCCGCCACCACCTCGAGAGGCTGGCCGGTGCGCTCCGCCAGCTCGACGACGTCGAGGACGGCGAACTCTTCCACCAGGGCGCCGTACCGGCGGGCGAGCTCCTCGGGCACGCCCGCACCGGCGAGGTGCGCGCTGCGCTGCTCCGCGTCGGCGAGCGCCCGGCCACGGAGCAGGTCCGGGATGAGCGGCGTCAGGGTCTGCGCGGCGGCGCCGAACCGCTGGATCTCGGCCGCCACGTCGATCCCCTCGGGCCGGTGCTGGACGAGCCAGCGCACCGACCGGTCCAGCAGGCGGCGGAACTCCAGGTACAGGTCGGCCTGCGCGTGGGTGGGGACGACGTTGTCGAGCTCCTCCACCGCGCGGACGAACGGCGCGAGGCCGTAGATCTCCCGGGCGACGACGAACGCCCGGGCGATCTGCGCGGGATCGGCGCCGGTCTCCTCGGCGGCCCGGTAGACGAAGGACGTGCCGCCGCGGTTGACCACCGAGTTGGCCACCCGCGTCGCGATGATCTCCCGGCGCAGCCGGTGCCCGCGCATCTCCTCCGCGAACCGCTCCTGCAGCGGCTGCGGGAAGTACCCGCGCAGCTCAGCCTCGAACCACGGGTCGTCGGGCAGGTCGGAGTCGACCAGGCTCGCCTTGAGGGAGAGCTTGGCATAGGCGACGAGGACCGAGAGCTCCGGCGAGGTCAGGCCCCCGCCCGACTCGGCCCGCCTGGCCAGCTCGGCGTCGCCGGGGAGGAACTCGAGGGCGCGGTCGAGCTCGCCGCGCTCCTCCAGCCACTGGATCGCCCGCCGGTGCACGCCCGCCATCTGGTTGTGCTGGCGCCGGGCGTTGCCCAGCAGCACGCTCTGCTCGTAGTTCTGGCGGAGCACGCGGGCGGCGACCTCGTCCGTCATCGACCCGAGCAGCTCGTTGCGCTCCTCCAGGGTCATCCGCCCCTCCCGCGTAACGGCGGTGAGGAGGATCTTGATGTTGACCTCGTGGTCGGAGGAGTCGACCCCGGCGGAGTTGTCGATGGCGTCCGTGTTGAGGTGCACGCCGTGCAGGGCCGCCTCCACGCGCCCGCGCTGGCTGAAGCCGAGGTTGCCGCCCTCACCCACCACGGAGCAGCGCAGCTCGGCGCCGTCCACGCGGATCGCGTCGTTGGACCGGTCCCCGATCTGCTCGTTCGTCTCCGCGGCCGCCTTGACGTACGTCCCGATCCCGCCGTTCCACAGCAGGTCGACCGGGGCCCTGAGCACCGCGCGGATGAGCTCGGCGGGCGTCAGCTCGGTGACGCCGTCGTCGAGGCCGAGGCGGGCGCGCACCTGGTCGCTGACCGGCACTGACTTCGCCGTGCGGGGGTAGACCCCGCCGCCCTCGCTGATCAGGCCGGTGTCGTAGTCGGCCCAGGACGAGCGGGGCGTCTCGAACAGGCGGCGGCGCTCCGCGAAGGAGGTGGCGGCGTCCGGGTCGGGGTCGAGGAAGACGTGACGGTGGTCGAACGCGGCGACCAGCCGGATGTGCTCGGAGAGCAGCATCCCGTTGCCGAAGACGTCGCCCGACATGTCCCCGATGCCGACGACGGTGAAGTCCTCGCTCTGCGTGTCGTGCCCCAGCTCGCGGAAGTGGCGCTTGACCGACTCCCACGCGCCGCGCGCGGTGATCCCCATCTTCTTGTGGTCGTAGCCGGCGGAGCCGCCGGACGCGAAGGCGTCGTCGAGCCAGAAGCCGTAGTCGCGGGAGACGGCGTTGGCGACGTCGGAGAAGGCGGCGGTCCCCTTGTCCGCGGCGACGACGAGGTAGGGGTCGTCGCCGTCGTGGCGCACCACGTGCTCCGGCGGGACGACGTCGCCGCCGACGATGTTGTCGGTGACGTCGAGGAGCGAGGAGATGAACAGCCGGTACGCGGCGGTGCCCTCGGCGAGCCACGCCTCCCGGTCCACGGCCGGGTCGGGCGGGTTCTTGACGAAGAAGCCGCCCTTGGAGCCGGTGGGGACGATGACCGCGTTCTTCACGGTCTGCGCCTTGACCAGGCCGAGCACCTCGGTCCGGAAGTCCTCGCGCCGGTCGGACCAGCGCAGCCCGCCGCGGGCGACCGGCCCGAAGCGCAGGTGCACGCCCTCCACGCGGGGGCTGTACACCCAGATCTCGAACATCGGCCGGGGCTCGGGCAGGTCCCGCAGGCGGCGCGGGTCGATCTTGAACGCGACGGTCAGCCGGTGCGCCTCGGCGCCGGGCTCCTGCCCGGTCCGCTCGCCGCCGCCGTGGGCCGGCCCGGGGCCGGGCTGGTAGTAGTTCGTGCGCAGCGTGGAGCGGATGACCCCCGACAGCGCGCGGACGATCCGGTCCTGGTCCAGGGAGGCGACGTCGTCGAGGGCCTTGCCGATGCGCCGGGCGATCTCCTCCTCGGCGGCGGCGCGCGCCTCGTCCGCCGCGGCGCCGTACGGGCCCGCGGGGTCGAAGCGCGTCTCGAAGAGCTCCACGAGCATCCCGGCGATGGCCGGGTTGTCCCGCAGGGCCGCCTCCACGTACTCGCGGGAGAAGATGGAGCCGGTCTGGCGCAGGTACGCCGCGGCCGCGCGCAGGACGACCACCTGCCGCCAGGTCAGGCCGGCGAGGAGGACGAGGGCGTTGAACCCGTCGCTCTCCGCCCGGCGCTCCCACGAGGCCAGGAACGCGTCCTGCAGTCGCGTCCGGACCTCCTCCTCGTCGCCGGCCCACGCCTGCGGCGTGGCCGCCCGCAGCCCGAAGTCGTAGACGTGGATGCGTCCGCCGTCGAGCGCCTCGAGCGTGTGCGGACGCTCGTCCACCACCTCGAGGCCGAGGCCCTGGAAGATCGGGAGCACCGAGGAGAGCGAGAGCTCCCCGCGGCGGTAGAGCTTGAGGCGGCGCTCCTCCTCGGCGGCGCCGTCCGGCCGGTAGAGGTGGAGCCCGAGGGACGTCGCCGTCAGCGCGCTGAGGTGGC
This sequence comes from Georgenia daeguensis, assembly GCF_039537705.1. NCBI lineage: Bacteria > Bacillati > Actinomycetota > Actinomycetes > Allobogoriellales > Allobogoriellaceae > Georgenia > Georgenia daeguensis. The sequence continues at coordinate 115,849 of NZ_BAABBA010000012.1, read as the reverse complement.
GCAGGTCCTCGGCGGCCGCGACCGCGTCGACATCCTCCTTGTACCCCTCTGGGAAGGCGAACCGCGAGGCCATCCGGGCACCCTCGTCGCCGTAGCGGCGGGCGGCGGCCTCGGCGAGGTCCTCCTCCCAGGTGCGGGTCGCCTCGACCACGCGGCGCTCCAGCGCGGCGGCGTCGACGTCGGGCAGCGGGGTGCCGCGCGGCACCCGGACCACGACGTGCAGCTGGGCCAGCGTGGACTCGGAGACCCGCGCGTCGCTCTCCACGCTCGTTCCGTGGAAGGCCTGCTTCAGCAGCGCGCCGACCCGGCGCTCCACCGCGGGGGTGTACCGGTCGCGGGCGAGGTAGACCAGGCAGGACATGAACCGCTGGTACTGGTCGCGGCGCAGGAACAGGCGCGTGCGGGGACGCTCCTGGAGGTGGACCACCGCGGTGGCGACGTCGGTGAGGGTGTCGACGTCGCTCTGGAACATCTCGTCGCGAGGGTAGTCCTCCAGGACCCCGACCAGATCCTTCCCGAGGTGGCTCTCGGGTGCGAAGCCGGTGCGGGCGAGCACCTGGGAGACCTTCGTCGAGACGAACGGCACCTCCCGGACGGACCAGCTGTAGGCGGTGGGCGTGAACAGGCCCAGGAACCGCTGCTCGCCGACCACCGTGCCGTCGTCGTCGAAGGTCTTGAGGCTGATGTAGTCCAGGTAGTCGGGGCGGTGGACCGTCGAGCGCGAGTTGGCCTTGGTGATGATCACCAGGCGCGGCTCCGCCGCCCTCAGGGCGACGGCGCGCGGGAGCTTCGTCGGGCCGCCGTGGTGGTCCTCGTCGCGCAGCAGCCCCAGGCCGGTGCTCGGGATGGCCTCGAGCGAGGCGTCGTCGGGCGTCTCGCCGCGCTCGAACCGGTACTCGCGGTAGCCCAGGAAGATGAACTGGCCGGCCACGAGCCAGTCGAGCAGGTGCCGGGCCTGCAGGATCTCCTCCTCGTCGACCCCGCTCGGGGGCGCCTGGAGGAGCAGGGCCGAGATGTCGCGGGCCCGGGCCTCCATGCGGGGCCAGTCGGCGACGGCGGAGCGCACGTCCGCCAGGACCCGGCGCAGGGCGACGGCGAGCGGCTGGCGCTCCTCCTCCGCCTGGTCGACGCGGTCGACGTGGACGTGGATCCAGGACTCGCGAGTCGCGGCGCCGCCCTCACCCTCGCCCACGACCTCGACGAGCGCGCCGTGGGCGTCGCGCCGCACCAGCGGCTGGGGGTGCACGAGCAGCCGGATGGTCCGCCCCTGCCGGGCGAGCTCCGCCGAGATGGAGTCGACCAGGAACGGCATGTCGTCCGTGACGATCTCGATGACCGTCAGCCCGGTGGACCACCCGTCCTGCTCGAGCGTGGGGGTGAAGACCCGCACGATCGTCTCGCCCGGGCGGCGCACGTGGGCGGCGTCGCGGTGGGAGAGGGCCGCGCCGAGCAGGTCCCGCGGCTCCTGGTCGAGGAGGTCCTCGGTGAGGACGTCGCGGTAGTAGCGCTCCAGGAGCACGACGGAGTCGTCCTTCGGGAGGGCTCCCGGGAGGCCGTCGGCCGTGTCGGCCGCCCTCCGGAACACCTCGGTACGAGCAGCGTCACGCGTGGCAGCCATGCTGGTGGATTCCTCCGTAGGTCTCGCCCCGGCCCGTCGTCGGCCCTGATCGGGATCGTACGCAGGAACGCCCGGCGGCGAACCTCCGGCGCCGCGCCCGGCGCGCGCACCGCCGTCGGGAGGCGTCGGCCACGGGGCTCGTCCGTCCGTACGCTGACCCCATGACCACGGACGACGACGAGATCAACTTCCGCACGCGGAAGTGGATCAAGCCCGAGGACCTCAACGCCAACGGCACCCTGTTCGGCGGCAGCCTCCTGCGGTGGATCGACGAGGAGGCGGCGATCTACGTGATGATCCAGCTCGGCAACGAGCGGGTGGTCACCAAGTACATGTCCGAGATCAACTTCGTCAGCTCCGCCGAGCAGGGCGACATCGTCGAGATGGGGCTGCGGGCGACGGCGTTCGGCCGCACCTCGATGACGATGCGCGCCGAGGTGCGCAACCTCTTCACCCGGCAGAGCATCCTGACGATCGACAAGATCGTCTTCGTCAACCTCGGCGCGGACGGTCACCCGGCGCCCCACGGGTACACGGAGATCACCTACGACCGCAACCGCATCCCCGAGCGGCTCAGGCTCCCCGCCAAGCGGCACGGCCGCGAGTAGGGGCCCTACCCCGGGACGACGTCCCGGCGGCGCAGCCCGGCGAAGCCGGCCGCGACCAGGGCGGCGGCCGTCGCAAGCATGACCAGCAGCGGCGCGGCCCGGAGGTCCTCGGACGGCACCAGCGGGGTGTGCGTGAGCGGCGAGAGGTCCATGGCCCACCCCGGCAGGTCGAGCAGCGAGCCGAGGAACAGCGCGAGCGCGACCCACACCACGAGCACCCACGAGAGCCCCGCGACGCGCGGGACCAGCCCGTAGAGGGCGACGGCGACCGCGGCGACGAGCAGGGTCGCCGGCACGTACACCAGCGACGCGACGGTCAGCCGGCCGATCCAGGCCACCTCGCCGGTCGCCGCGGCCGTCCCGAGACCGACGCCCAGCCCGATGACGACGAGCATGGCCACCGACGCGGCGGCGACGACGGCGAGCCAGCCGCCGAGGAGCCCGGGGCGCGAGCTGCCCGTGACCGTCATGGCCTCCACGCGGCCGGCCTCCTCCTCGGCGCGCAGACGCAGGACGCCGGCGACGGCCCACGCCACGGGCGCGAGCGCGAGGAACGACAGCATCACGGCGGCGAAGCTGGTGGTGAGGTCGGCGAGATCGACGGTCATCCACTGGCCGAGGTCCGGGATGTCGTCGACCATCCCCTCGAGCGAGTCGGCCAGCGCCCCGAAGGCGACGGCGAAGAAGAACATGCCGAGCGTCCACCCGAGGAAGGAGCCCGAGAGGAGCCGGCGCGCGAGACCCGCCGGGGAGAGCAGGGCCGCGGAGGCGGTCGCCGGCCCCGGCCGCGGCGCGCGCAGACCGGCACCGAGGTCCCGCCGCTGGGCGAGGACGACGGCGAGCACGAGCAGCACGACGGTGGCGGCTGCGGAGAGGGCCAGCGGCCACCAGCGCAGGTCCACGTAGAGCCTCGTCTGCTGCGCCCAGGCGAGCGGTGACAGCCACGAGAGCCACGACCCCTGCGGGTCGACGACGTCACCGACGCCACGGACGAGGAAGGCGACGGCGAGGGCGCCCAGGGCCGTGCCGGAGGCCGCCCGGGAGTGCTCGGTCAGCTGCGCCGTCACGGCGGCGACGGCCCCGAAGACCAGTCCGGTCAGCGCGGCCGCGACGCCGAGCGCCAGGGAGCTCGGCGCCTCCATGCCCGTCCCGACGAGCGCGGCCGTGATCGCGGCGCCCACCACGAGGTTGGCGAGCGCGACCGTCGCGAGGGCCGCCGTCGCCGGGGCGAAACGACCCACGGGCAGCGCCCGCAGGACCTCCAGGCGCCCGGACTCCTCCTCGGCGCGGGTGTGCCGCACGACGAGCAGCACGCTCATGATCGCCAGCGTCACGAGGAGGTACAGGGAGAGCTCGTTGGCGACCATCGCGCCGAAGGTGTAGTCGTCGAGGGCGAACGCCGGTCCGGTCATCATCACCGCGGAGGGGTTGGACAGCAGCGCGGCGCGGGCCTGCAGCGACTCCGCCGTCGGGTAGGTCGCCTCGAGGGAGGCCACCGACCCGGCCACCGGCACGCCGACCGCGAGGGTCCAGACGGCGACGCGGACGCGGTCGAGGCGCAGGTACAGGCGCAGGAGGCCCGCCGTCCCCGCCCACGGGTCGGCGCCGGCGCCCCCGGAGGGCGCGCGGGCGGGGACGCGTTCGATCGTCGCGGTCATCGGGCCGGCACCTCCTCGGCGGGGGCGATCTCGTCGCCGTAGTGACGCAGAAAGAGCTCCTCGAGCGAGGGAGGGGCGATCGTGAGGTTCTCGACGCCGGCGTCGGCCAGGAGCCTCAGGACGTCGTTGACGCGGGCGTTGTCGACGTCGAGGCGCAGGAACCCGTCCTCCGCGGTGAGGTCGTGGACGCCGGGGGCGGCGGCGAGGGCCGCCGGGTCCGCCGTCGTCGTCGCGGTCACGGTGGAGCGGGTGAGGTGACGCAGCTGGGCGAGGGTGCCCGACTCCACGTCGCGTCCCGCGCGGATGATGGTGACGGTGTCGCAGAGCTTCTCCACCTCCGCGAGGATGTGGCTGGAGAGCAGGACCGTGCGGCCCTGGTCCCGGAGCCGGCGGACCTCGTCGGTGAAGACGGCCTCCATGAGCGGGTCGAGGCCGGAGGTGGGCTCGTCGAGGAGGAAGAGCTCGGCGTCGGAGGCGAGCGCGGCCACGAGGGCGACCTTCTGCCGGTTGCCCTTCGAGTACGTGCGGGCCTTCTTGGTGGGGTCGAGCTCGAAGCGCTCCAGCAGCTCCGCCCGCCGGCGGCGGTGCTGCTCGCCGCCGTGGATGCGGGTGAGCAGGTCGATCGCCTCACCGCCGGTGAGGTTGGGCCACAGGCTGGTGTCCCCGGCGACGTAGGCGATGCGCCGGTGGATGGCGACGGCGTCGCCCCAGGGGTCCAGGCCCAGGACCCGTGCGGAGCCGGAGTCGGCCCGCAGCATCCCGAGCAGGACGCGGATGGTGGTGGACTTCCCGGCGCCGTTCGGGCCGAGGAAGCCCGCCACCTCGCCGGTCCGGACGGAGAGCGAGAAGCCGTCGAGGGCCCGGGTGGTGCCGAAGGACTTGGTCAGGTCGGTGGTCTCGATGGCGACGTCGGCCATGAGGGTCTCCAGGATGAGTGAGCGGTGGTGGTGGCCGGCCGGTCAGGACCGGTCGGGAGAGTCGCCCGGCACGGTGGTCCCGGCACGGGCGGACAGGTAGGCGTCCAGGAGGGTCGAGTCCGCCAGGAGCGGCTCGGTGTAGAGCTCGAGCAGCGGCAGGACGATGCGCTCCGAGTAGGCGCGCAGCCAGGCGGGGAGCTCGTCGAGGTCGAGGTGGTCCTGCCGGGCCGGGAGCTGCAGCAGGAGGGCGCCGAGGGCCTGCTCGGCGAGCAGGCGGGCGCGGGCCTCCGGATCCCGGCTCGGGCGCACCGTCCCGGCCTCCTCGGCCTCACGGAGGTAGCCGACGGCGTCCTCGACGAGGTGGTCGACGAACCTGGCGGACTCGGGGCCGCCGCCCTGGAGGCAGCGCAGGACGTACCCGACGAGCGGGGCGTAGCCCTCGACCTGCGCGAGCTGGACGAGGAACGCCCCCGGACCGCCGGCGGCGCCGAGCACGGTGGCCTTGTTCCGCCGGATCTCGGCGAGCACGTGCTCGTCGCACGCCTGCCTCAGACCGGCGCGAGAGCCGAAGTGGTGCAGGATCAGGCCCGCGCTGACACCGGCGTCGGAGGCGATCGCGCGCAGCGGGGCCGCCATCCCGTCGGCGGCGAAACGGCGGACCGCCGCGTCGCGGGTGCGGGCCCGGGTCGTCAGGTCGGCGCTCGGACGCGGCGCGGCAGATGGTGTTGAACCCATGTTCAGTACGCTATACAGGCGTTCAACACGTGTCCAGGGATTTCTTCGTCCCGGTCCGGCACCCGTGCCAGGATGTCGACCGTGCGACCCGACCTGACCCACCTGGAGCGCTGCGTGGCCCTCGCGGAGGAGGCGCTCGCCGCCGGTGACGAGCCCTTCGGCTCGGTCCTCGTCGGCCCGGACGGGACCGTCCTCGCCGAGGACCGGAACCGGATCACGAGCACCGGCGACCCGACCGCGCACCCCGAGATCGCCCTCGCCCGGTGGGCCGCCGCTCACCTGGGGGCCACCGAACGCGCGGCCGCGACCGTCTACACCTCCGGCGAGCACTGCCCGATGTGCTCGGCGGCGCACGGCTGGGTGGGGCTCGGCCGCATCGTGTACGTGCACTCCTCGGCCCAGCTCGGCGCGTGGCTGGCCGAGCTCGGCGTCGCCCCCGGGCCGGTCCGGGCGATCCCTGTGCGGGACGTGGTCCCGGGCGTCGTGGTGGAGGGTCCCGTCCCGGGGCTCGACCTGCAGATGCGGGAGCTCCACCGGCGGTACCACGCCGGCTGAGCGGGCGGCAAAGCGGCTCCCGGGTTGCCGACCGACGCCGTCCGCCGCACCATGTTCTGAGCGTTCTTCCGGGTGCCGCGCACACCAGCCCCGAGGTCCGCGCTCACAGGTCATCGTCCCGGCGGCAGGTCCGCCGGGACGCGTCGCGTCACGATGGGTTGGTCAGGTTGAGGGCACGTAACGGTCGGGCGGCGCAGCCGCGAGGCGAGATCTCCGTGCTCTCGACAGCCGCCCGCACGCTCGTCACGCTGGGCGGAGAGATCGACATCGACCTCACGGCGGAGCTGGTCCGCGCGTGCGACGTCGCCCTGGAGGCGAAGCTGCCCGTCGACTTCGACGTCCGCGACGTCACCCACATGGACTCCTCCGCGATCGCGATGATCGCGCGGGTGGCCTACGCGTCGGCCACCCCGCCCCGGCTGATCCGCCCGCCCGAGGTGGTGGAGTTCCTGCTGGAGGTGACGGGGATCGGCGAGGTCGTCGAGGTGACGCACGACGACCCGGACGTGCCCGGGGCGCCCAGCCCGGACGCGCCACCGCTCGAGCCGGTGCCCGCCGCCTCCTGACGCGAGGCGGGGTTCCTGCGCAGCAGGCGCATCGCGTTGGCGATGACCACGAGCACCGAGGCCTCGTGGACGAGCATCCCGAGCGCCATCGTCACACCGCCGGCGAAGACGCCGGCCAGCAGCAGCGTGACCGTCACCAGGGCGACGGCGATGTTCTGGTGCATCACCGCCACCGTGCGCCTGGCCAGGCCGATCGCCTCGGGCAGACGGAGCAGGTTGTCACCCATGAGGGCGATGTCCGCGGTCTCCACGGCGACGGCAGAACCGGCCGCGCCCATGGCGACCCCGATGTCGGCGGTGGCGAGGGCGGGTGCGTCGTTCACGCCGTCACCGACCATCGCCACCGTCCGGCCCTGGCGCTGCAGCTCGCGCACCGCGTCGAGCTTGTCCTCCGGCAGCAGCCCCGCGCGGATCTCGTCCACGCCGGTGGCCCGCCCGATCGCCTCGGCGACCTGCGGGGCGTCGCCGGTGAGCATGACGACCTGCCTCACCCCGGCCGCGTGCAGGCGGCGGACCATCTCGGCGGCGTCCTCGCGGACCCTGTCGGCGACGGCGACCACCCCGGCCACGCGGCCGTCCACCGCGACGATCATCGGGGTCCTGCCCGCCGCGGCGAGCTCCCCCGCCGCACGGGCGGCGCCGTCGGCGCCCTGGACGCCCTCGCCCGCCAGCAGGGCGGCGCTGCCGACCAGCACGCGGTGGCCGCCGGTCGTGGCGATGACGCCCCTGCCCGGGACGGGCTCGGTGCTCTCGGGCAGACCGGGCGTCGCGAGCCCCGCGTCCGCCGCGGCAGCGAGGAGCGGGCGGGCGAGGGGGTGCTCGGAGCCGGCCTCCGCCGCCGCGGCCCAGGCCAGGACCTGCGCACGGTCGAGCGCCGGGTCCAGGACGAGCACGTCGGTGAGGTGGGGCCGACCCTCGGTGAGGGTGCCGGTCTTGTCGACCGCGACGGCGTCGATCTTCGCGGAGCGCTCCAGGAACTCCCCGCCCTTGATGAGGATGCCGTCCCGCGCGGCCCGGCCGATGCCCGCGACGATCGCCACGGGGATCGAGATCACGAGCGCGCCCGGGCAGCCGATGACGAGCAGCGTCAGCGCGAGGACGACGTCCCCGGTGACGAGGCCGACCGCCAGGGCCAGCAGCATGATCGCCGGGGTGTACCAGGTGGAGAACCGGTCGATGAAGGCCTGGGTCCGCGCCCGCGCGTCCTGCGCCTCCTCGACGCGGTGGATGATGCGGGCGAGGGTGGTGTCCTCCCCCACCCCGGTGGCGCGCACCTGCAGGAACCCGGCGCGGGAGACCGTGCCGGCGTAGACCCGGTCCCCCTCGGCCTTCTCGGCCGGGACGGACTCCCCGGTGATGGAGGCTTCGTCCACGGCGCCGGTGCCACCGACGACCTCGCCGTCGACCGGGACCTTCGCGCCGTTCTTGACCAGCACCGTCTCCCCCGCGACGACGGCACCGGCCGGCACCTCGACCTGCTCGCCGTCGCGCAGCACGACGGCGACGTCGGGGGCGACGGCGACCAGCTCGGCCAGAGCCGACCGCGTCCTGCTCATGGTGCGCGCCTCGAGGGCGTGGCCGACGGCGAACAGGAAGGTCACCGCGGCGGCCTCCCAGTGCTCGCCGATGACCACCGCGCCGGCCGCGGCGACCGCGACCAGCAGGTCGATGCTGACGGCCCCGACCGCCAGCGCCCGCACGGCCTTGACCGCGATCGGGGCCCCGGCGACCACGGCGGCCGCCACCAGAAGGGCGTCGCCCGCCGCGTCCGACCCGATCGCCCGGGCGGCGAGGAACGCCACCAGGACGAGGGCCCCGGACACCGCGGGCACCGCCCACGGCCCGTGCCGCCACCGCTGCAACCTGTTCACGATCCGCTTCCTCCTCCGCGCCCCGGGGCGGGGCGGCTGGGGACGACGCTAGGAAGTGGACGGGCAGCGAACCATGACGGGCGTCAATCAGCGGCGGCACACCCCGGCAATCGAACGTGAGTTCGACGGGTGGCGTACCATGCAGGGGTGGCGATCGAGCAGGTTCCCCTGCGGGAGCAGGCCTACAGCCTGGGACCCGCGCAGTACGGCACGCCGGTGCACCAGGCCACGGAGCCGCTGCCGGTCTCCGCGTGGATCCACACCCGCACCGGCCACCACCTCGTCATGGGGGTCGCGGTCGGCTGGACGCCGAGGGCGGCGCGGATCCGCTACACCGACGAGCACGGCCGCGAGGGCTACGCCTGGGTGTGGGCCAACGCGGTCACCCGGCGGTGAGCGGCGTCAGGAGAAGAGCTCCCCGAGCCCGGAGCCGCTCTTGCCCGCCTGCTGGTTGCCGCTGGCGTTGACCGACTCGCTCGGCTGCACGAGCACGTACCCCTGCCCGCCGAACGCCATCTGGAACGTCTCGCCCGTCCCGCCCCGGACCATCGAGCGGATCCCGCCGGTGTCCACGCGCACGTCCATGGTCACCCCGCCGGTCCACAGCACCACGGCCTGCGCGTCGCCGAACGTGGGTGCGGAGGCCACGTCGAGCGCCACGGGCTCGCCCTTGGTCGCGATCGCCACGTAGCCGGTACCCCGCAGCGAGACGTTGTACAGCCCGCCGGTCATGGCGGCGCCGCGAGCCTGGATGCGGTGGATGTCCCACTCGATGGAGGCGGAGAACGCGAGCACGTTGTTGCCGTTGACGGAGATGAGGTCGTTCTCCAGGTAGATGATCTGCACGTCGGCGGCGTCGTCGGCGACGAAGAGCTCGCCCTGGCCGGTGCACTGCATCATGTTGACGCCCTCGCCCGTCACCGCGGACTTGAACATCTTGCCCAGGCCGCCCGCGCCCTTGTTCTCGAAGCGGATGTCGCCCTGGTAGGCCACCATCGAGCCGGTCTTGGCCCAGACCGGCCCGTACCCCATCTGGATCTTCAGGAGCTTCTTGTTCTGGAGGGAGAAGGGGTCCTGCGAGACGTTCTCGCGGAAGTCGTGGAAGAGGGTGCCGTGGATCGCCATGGTGCTCCCGTCGTCGAGGTGGTCGGGCAGGGCGGAGCCGTGCCGTCGTGGCCGAACCTATCGGAGCCGCCTAGGCTGCGGGGCGCCGGACACGTCCACCGGCACCACGGTCTCTCCACCGCACGGAGGTCGGCATGGGGCTGCCGGAAGGCTGGGACCCGGCCGTGGCGGGGGTGCTGGTGCTGCCGTCGGGACGCACGGTCCGCGGCCGCTCGCTGCGGGCACCGGCCGCCGGGCCGCCCGCGTTCACGCTGTTCCTGCTCGGCCGCCGGCCCCCGGCGGTGGCGTGGCCCGCCCGGTGGGTGCGCTGGCCCGACTTCCGGCTGCCGGCCGACCGGGCCGACGCCGTCGCCGCCCTGCGGGAGACCTGGCGCCGGGCCGCCGAGGAGCGGGTGGAGGTCGTGTGCGGCGGCGGGCGCGGGCGCACCGGCACGGCGCTGGCGTGCCTGGCGGTCCTCGACGGGCTGACGCCGGACGCCGCCCTGCGCCTGGTCCGCGAGCGCTACGACCGGCGGGCGGTCGAGACGCCGTGGCAGGCGGCGTTCGTGCGCCGGTTCGCCGCCGTCACGCCATGTCGATGAAGCGCTCGGCGACGGCGGACGGGCCGATGACGACCACCGTGTCGTTCCAGTTCAGGATCGTCTCGCCGGTGGCGTGGCCCCACGACCCGTCGGGCTGGCGCACGGCGACGACGTTGAGGTTGTGCTTCTTGCGGAAGCCCACCTTGTCCAGCGGCCGGCCCACCATCGACGGCGGGGCGGGCGCCGTCACCATCGCGAAGCCGCCGCCGATGTCCTGGTAGTCGGCCAGGGAGCCGCGGAGCAGGTGCGCGGTGCGCCGGCCCATGTCCGCCTCGGGGTAGACCACGTGCTGCACCCCGAGCTGGGTGAGGATCTGCCCGTGCGGGTCGTTGATCGCCTTCGCCCAGACGTTCTCGACCTCGAAGCGCAGGAGCCAGGAGCTGACCAGGATCGAGGCCTCCACGCTCGAGCCGATCGCGACGACGGCGTGGGAGAAGTCCGGCACGGAGAGCTGGCGCAGCACCTCCTCCTTGGTGGCGTCGGCCCGCACGACGTTGGTGAGCACGCCGCCGAGGGACTGGACGATGTCCTCGTCGGTGTCGATGCCGAGGACGTCGACGCCCGCGTTCGCGAGCTCGACGGCGAGCGCCTGGCCGAAGCGGCCGAGGCCGATCACGACGACCGAGTCGTCGGCGTCGAGGGCGACGCGGTGGCGATGGGTGCTGCTAGCCAATGAGGGGTCTCTCCTTCGGGAGCTCGTAGAGCAGGGCGCGGGTGCGCAGGGCGAGCGCGGAGGCCACGGTGATCGGGCCGACGCGTCCGGCGAACATGATGGCGGCGAGCATCAGCTGCCCGCCGTCGGGCAGCAGGTGGGTGATGCCGGTGGACAGGCCCACCGTCGCGAAGGCGGAGATGACCTCGAAGAGGGCCTGGTCGAGGCTGAACGGGGTCGTGATCAGCAGGATCCACGTCCCGGTCATGACGACGGCGACGGCGAGGAGCGCGATCGTCGTCGCCTCGCGGTGGAGAGACCGCGGCAGGCGGCGGCCGAACATGTTCACGGCCGTCCCGCCGCGGATCTCGGTGACGATGATGAAGAGCAGCACCGAGAACGTGGTGATCTTCAGGCCGCCGGCCGTGCCCGCGGGGCCGGCGCCGATGAACATGAAGACGTCGTGCGCGAACCACGTCTGCGTGTGCATGGCGGCCACGTCGAGGCTGTTGAAGCCGGCGGTGCGCGCGACCACGGCGGTGAAGAACCCGGCGAGCAGCTTTCCCGGGGTGTCCAGCGGGCCGAGCGTGCCCGGGTTCGTCCACTCGAGGGCGGTGATCGTCGTCGTGCTGACCACGAGCAGCACCGCGGTGCCGGCGAGGACGACCTTCGTGGTCAGGCTCCACCGCGCCGGCAGCCGGTAGGAGCGCACCAGCTCCAGCACCACGGGGAAGCCGAGGCCGCCGAGGATGACCGCGGTCGCCACCGGCAGGCAGATCCACGGGTCGGTGGCGAAGCCCATCAGGTTGTCGGTGTACAGGGCGAAGCCCGCGTTGTTGAACCCCGAGATCGCGTGGAAGGCGCCGTGCCACAGGGCGCGGCCCGGCGCGTAGTCGTAGGTGATCATGAGCCGGCCGGCGACGACGGCCGCGACCGCCGTCTCGACCGCCAGCGCGGTCCGGGCGACGCCGAGGAGGACGGCGCGCAGGTCCCCCAGGCTGAGGGTGCCGAGCGAGGCGCCCGTGACCATGCGGGTGCGGAACCCCAGCCGGCGCGCCGTCAGGAGACCGAGCAGGGACGCGAACGTCATGATCCCCAGCCCGCCCACCTGGATCAGACCGAGGATGACGACCTGGCCGAAGCCGCTCCAGTAGGTGGCGGTGTCCACGACGACGAGGCCGGTGACGAAGACCGCCGAGGCGGCGGTGAAGAGGGCCTCCACCACCGGCGCCCCGCCGGCCGCCGACACCGGGGCGGGCAGCGGGCCGGGAGGCGGCGCGTCGGCCACCGACACCGGCAGCATGAGCAGCACGGTCCCGGCCGCGAGCGCGACGAGGAAGCTGAGGACCACCGCCTGGGCGGGATGCCGCAGGTGCGGGAGGCGGAACAGCCGCCGGTCGCGTGCAGACGGGCCGTAGGTGAGCACCGCTGAACGGTAGACCCGCCTCCGCGGTCGCGACAGGGCCTGCGGTGTCTCGTCCACCACACTTCTCCCGCCTGGGACCCGGCCGTTCGGTCGCGGCGCAGCACTGTCAGGAGAGTCTCCTTCCGGCTCCGGCGGAATTTCCGTGCGCGGCCCGGTCGTTCCAGCCCACGACCGTCCGGCGGCGCTGGACGGTGCTGCACACACGTCCCCGCACACCTGAGGAGCACAGATGAAGATCGCCGTCTACGGAGCCACGGGCATGATCGGCCGCGAGATCATCGCCGAGGCCACCGGCCGTGGCCACGACGTCAGCGGGTACTCGCGGTCCGGCGGTGACGGCGTGGCCGTGGCCGACCTCGGTGACACGGCGACGTTCCAGCAGGTGGCCGACGCGCACGACGCCGTCGTCATCTCCCTCTCCCCGGACCGCACCGGCGGGCCCCACGAACCGCTCCTCGAGGCGTACGACCGCGTGATCGCCGCCCGGCCCGGCACGCGCCTGATCCCCGTGGTCGGGGCGGGCAGCCTCGAGGTCGGCGACGGCCTCCTCCTCGACGACCCGCAGGTGCCGGAGCTGTACCGCCCGGAGATGCTGACGATGCGCGAGGTGCTCGAGAAGTTCCGCGCGTCGGAGGGCCTGGACTGGACGGCCGTCTCCCCCGCCCCGCAGATCGCCCCGGGCGAGCGCACCGGCAGCTACCGCACCGCCGCCGACACCCCGGCCGGCGAGTCCATCTCCACGCAGGACCTCGCCGTCGCCGTCCTCGACGAGCTCGAGAACCCGCAGTTCCGCGGCCGGCGGTTCACCGCCGCGAACTGATCGCGGCCGGCCTCGCGCGCCCCGGCGCGCGAGGCCGCGTCAGGCCCGCCCGACCGCGGATCCCTCGCACCGCTGCGCGACGTCGCGGTGGTAGGTGCCCCGTGCGACCGCCAGCTCGAACGCCACGTCCCCCATCCGGAGGATCTGCCTGACGACCGAGTCGGGCACGCCGGCCTCGAGGGCCTGGACCACCGCGACGTTGCGGGCCATCAGCAGCGACTCGCTGATCACCGGGGTGGACACGAACTCGTGCTGCGCCGCGCGCAGCCGGGCGACGGCCTGCTCGTACGGTCCCGGCGGCAGCGATGTGGCGACCGGGGTGCTCAGGCTGGCGCTGGCCAGGTCCTCGGTGGTCTTCATGCTCAGCCCTCCTGGACCCTCGGCGCGCGGACGTCCGCGCGGCCCGTGCAGGCGACCGGTGGGGACGTCATCACGTTAGGGGCCTGAACAACTCGGGGACGAAGCACGCTTCGCCACCCGGTCGCCGGGTCGCGCAACCGCCGCAGCATCGACGCGGGGACGCACCGCTGGAGCGATCCGATCGTTGCGGACGCACTGCCCGCGGCCACCGGTCCAGTGACGGAGGACGGCGCCCGGCCGTGCGGCCGGGCGCCGTCCATGGTGCCGGGCGACGGTCAGTTGACGCCCCACAGCTCCTTGAAGCCGTCCTGGTAGTCCGTGCCGCCGAACCAGGAGCCGGACGCCTCGCCCTCGGGCGTCAGGTCGAGCTCCCCGACGTTGTCGGCCGTGAAGATGCGCCGGTACGGGAACTCGAGCGTGACGCTCTCCTGGCCCGACATCATGCGCAGCACCTGGTCCGCGCCGTACCAGCCGAGGGCGTCCAGGTTCGTGCCGATCTCGCTGCCGATGGAACGGCCCTCGCCGAGCATCTGCATCACGGCGAGGGTGCCGTCCGAGCTGCTGACGGTCACCTGCTCGACCTTGCCGGCGCTCTGCAGGCCCTGGACTGTCGGCTGGACGATGACGTCGAAGGGCACCTGGACGTGCGTGATGTCGGGATTGCGCACCAGCGCGCTGCTGACGAGGCTCGGCAGCTTCTGCAGCTGGCCGGTGTTCGTCTCGACGACGGTGACCTCGCAGTCGGGGCACGCCTCCTCGTAGGTCGCCAGCGCGCCCTGCTCGGTCCACAGGGTCGTGGCCGGGGTGTCGGTGACCTTCACGACCAGGACGTCGGCCTTGCCGCCGGAGTCGGCGATGATCCAGTTGGCGTTGAGGGCCTGCAGCTGGACGTTGTCCGGGGTGAGGTAGCCGACCTTGTCCGGCTCGCCGGGTCCCTCCGGGGCCACGAGCATGTACAGCAGCGGGATGCCGGCGTCGCGCACCGACTGGAACGCGACGGAGGCGAGCTCGTCGGGGATGGAGCCGGAGACGACGGCGTCGGCCTTGGCGTCGACCGCCTGGGCCAGGCAGCTGGCCATGGAGGCGGGGCTCGCCTCGCCGTCGCAGACCTGGACGTCCACCCCGGCGGTGTCCAGGGCGCGGGCCATGCCGTCGCCGACGAGGTGGAACAGCGGGATCTTGTAGTTGGCCGGGATGTAGTAGACCGTCTTGCCCTCCAGGGCGGAGAGGTCGCCCAGGGCGGGCCCGGGAGGCGTGAACTCCTCCACCGGCTCGGAGAAGCGGTCGACCATCTCCTGGGCGGCCGCGACGGCGGGACCGGCGGCCGCGGTGCCGGCGCCGCCGGCGTCCGTCGTGGTCTCGGGGGCGGGGGCTGCGCCGCCGCACGCGGCGAGGAGCAGGGCCGAGGCGGCGACGGCGCCGCCCCACAGGGCCTTGACAGGCTTTTTCATCTTTCGGGTTCCGATCTCGTTCAGGTGGACGGGGGTCGGCCGCAGGGGGGTGAGAGGTCGCGCTGGTCGGCCGGTGGGAGGTAGCGGGTCGGGCAGGGATCAGCCGCGCACGCGGCGCTGCAGGAGGAAGGAGACGGTGACGGCGACGACGAGCGCGAGACCGTAGAAGACGTTCGTGACCCAGCCGGCCAGCCCGAGGAGCTGGAGGCCGAAGACGCCCGTCAGGAGGAAGTACACGCCGATGAGCATCCCGACCGGGTTGAAGCGGCCAGGCACCACGGCGACCGTCCCGAGGAACACGCCCGCGAAGGTCGGCATCAGGTTCGTCTCCGCCGTCGCCGGGTCGAACCCGCCCAGGCCGGCGGCGAGGATCACCCCGCCGAGCCCGCACAGCAGCGCGGAGGCGAGGTAGGCGCCGACCCGGATCTGGGTGACCGGGATGCCGGCGAGCCGGGCCACCTCGCGGTTGGACCCGACGAACAGCATGTGCCGGCCGACCGGGGTCGCGGACATGACGTACGCCGCCACCGCGACGATGATCAGCCCGTACCAGAAGATCATCGGCAGGCCGAGGAAGCGGCCGAGGGCGATGACCGAGAGAGCCGGGTCCATGCCGGAGACCGAGGTCTCCCGGGAGACGTAGTACGCCGCGCCGCCGGCGACCGAGCCGACGCCCAGGGTGACGATCACCGAGTTGATCCCCACGAGCACCACGAGGGCCGCGTTGATCGCGCCGATCACGAGGGCCAGCACGATCGCGGCCGCGGCGGCCGCCGGGAAGGACCAGCCGTAGAGGACCACCAGCGACGGCACCGCGGTGGCGGCGAGGCCGAAGATGGAGGCGAAGGACAGGTCGAACTCCCCCACCGCCATGGTCGTCACGACGGCGAGGCCGAGGAAGACGAGCGGCGTCTGCTGGCCGAGCACCGCGCGCAGCGCCTCCGTGCCGGAGATCTCGCCCGGGAGCAGCACCGTGAACAGCGCGATCATGAGCAGCCAGATCAGCACGAGGCTGTAGCGCCGGAGCACCACGCGCCCCAGGTCCTTCAGGCGACCCGCCGGGCGGGTCCCGCCGGTCGGCTCCCGGGGCCCGGTGCGGGCCGGGGTGGTCGAGGTGGTGGTCATGCTGCGCCTCCTGCGGCGGGGGGGAAGGTGGCGTCGAGGATCGACTCGGGGGTCAGGGGGACGACGAGCTCGCGCGCGACCTCGCCGTCGACGAGCACGAGGACGCGGTCGCACACCGCGGCCAGGTCCTCGACCTCGGAGGAGCACAGGAGCACCGCGGTGCCCTGCTGGGCCGCCTGGCGGGTGGCGTGGAGGATGGCGGAGCGGGCGCCGACGTCGACCGCCTGGGTCGGGTCGTCCAGGATCAGCAGCCGCGGCCGGCCGAGCAGCCACTTGCCCATGAGGACCTTCTGCTGGTTGCCGCCGCTGAGCGTGGCGACGACGGCGTCGCGCTGGCGGGGCCGGACCTCGAAGGTGTCGAGGACGTAGTCCGTCTCGTCGTGGCGCCACTTCCGTCCGGTCCACCACACGTGCCCGCGGTTCATCAGGTGCGGGGCGGTGACGTTCTCCTCGACCGTGAGCGAGAGCGCGAGCCCCTGCGCGGCCCGGTCCTGCGGGATGAGGGCCACGCCGGCGGCCATGAGGTCGGGCACGCCGGCACCCGCCAGGTCGACGGCGGGGCGGTCCTCGACGGCGATGCGCCCCTCGGCGGGGCGGACGGCACCCAGGAGCGCGGCCAGGTCGGGCAGGCCCGAGTCGATCGCGCCCGTGACGCCGACGACCTCGCCGGGGGTGATCCGGGCGGAGAAGTCGCGCACGCGCCCGCCGGCCACGCCGTCGATCTGGATCGTCCCGGGCGCCAGGCGCGCCGGGAGGGTCGCGACGAGGTTGTCGAGCCGGCCCTCGCGGCCGAGGACGAGCCGGGTGAGAGCCGCCTCGTCCAGGTCGGCGGTGGGCACCCCGGTCTCGACCACGCGGCCGTTGCGCAGGGCCGTGACCCGGTGGGTGACCGCGAGGACCTCCTTGAGGTTGTGGCTCACGAGCAGCACCGCGGTGCCCTGGGAGGCCAGCAGCCGGATCATGTCGTAGAACGCCGGCAGGGACTCGCGCGGGATCGCGCGGGAGGACTCGTCGAAGACGACGACGCCGCTCCCGGCCTCCCGGTCCTGCAGCGCCCGGGCGACGGCGACGGCGACCCGCTCACTGGGCTGGAGGGAGGCGACCTTGGCGTCGGGGTCCAGGGGGAGCCCGAGGAACTCGAAGGTGCGCCGCACGGCCTCGCGGTCGCGCCGCCTGTCGATCCAGCCGGTGAGGCGCCGGGTCGCGTGCCGCCCGACCCGCACGTTCTCGCGCACGCTCAGGTCGGGGACGAGACCGAGGTCCTGGTGCACGAAGGCGAGGCCCTGCTCGAAGAGCCGCCGCGGGTGCACCGGCGGCCCGACGTGCTCGCCGTCCACCAGGATCTCGCCGCCCGGGTCGGCGCGGTGGACGCCGCTGACCAGCTTGATGAGGGTCGACTTCCCGGAACCGTTCTGCCCCACGAGGGCGTGGATCTCACCGGGCGCGATGCTCATGGTGGCGCGGTCCAGGACCGTCACGCCGGCGAAGGTCTTCGACAGGTCCCGCACCTCGAGGCGCGCGGGGACGGCGGGACGATCGGCGGTGTGGTGCGGGCCGGGCCTCGGCGCCGGGCTGGCACCGCTCTCGGTGGACAGGGGATGCACGGCACACCTCCTTGTGTGGGGCATTCGGGACGCGCACAGATGTGCGCTGTCTCACGTGATCACCTTTGTAGCAGGTGAGTTGACATCGCGTCTAGTGTCTGGACACAGCGTGCGCGAGAGCCGACTATAGGGTGTGCATGTGACCCGCCTCCGAGAAGCCCAGAAGCAGATGACCCGCCGTCTGCTGCTGGAGAAGGCCCTCGAGCTGTTCGAGGCGAAGGGCTACTTCGCGACGACCATCGACGACATCGCGGCCGCCGCGGGCACCACTCGGACGACCTTCTACATGCACTTCGCGTCGAAGGCCCAGCTCATGCAGGACCTCGTGGCGGAGCTCGACGAGATCTTCACCAGCGCGGACGACCCGCCGCTGCGCCAGGTCGTGAGGTCGGGCGACCGCCGGCTGATCCGCGCCTTCATCGAGACGAAGGCCGACCAGTGGCCGGTCACGCGCTCGTACGTCCTCGTGGCCAACCAGGCCGCCGCCGTCGAGCCCGACATCGCCGCCATCAAGGAGCAGTGGTACGAGGCGACGATCGCGGAGATGCAGCACGGGCTCGACGACGCCGGCCGGTTCGAGCCGGCCACCCGCCGCATCCGCTGCTCCCTCGCCTTCGGCCAGCTGGAGTACCTCTCGGTGCGCTGGATGCTGCGGGGCTGGACCGTCGTGGACCGGGAGACGGCGCTCGAGGTCCTCGCCGACTCCTGGTGCCACCTGCTGTCCGACGACGCCGCGGGCAGCTAGCAGCCGCGCGGCCGCTGCCCGTCCGGCCTACCCCTCGGCGTCGCGTGCCGTGAACGGCAGCACCAGGCGCGAGGGGTGGTCGGCGTCGCGGTAGATCTTGTGGGTGACGGGCCGGCCCACCGGCAGGTGGAAGGCGTCCGGCGGCAGCAGGGCGTTGTGCTCGTCCGCCAGCGGCTCGTCGTTCGACAGCTCCACGACCAGCGTGTGGCCGGGCAGCAAGGTCGCCGCGAACGGGTACAGGCGCACGACGTACTCCTCGATCGCGCCCGGGGTGACCGGCACCGCGCGGGTGTGCGGGTGGTACGGGTTGCCCTCGGTCGTGCGCTCGTCGAGCTCGCGGTGGGAGGCCTTGAGGAAGCCGGTCGTGAGCAGCTGGCGCTTCCCGTCCGGCGCGGCGTCCCACAGGCGCAGGATGAAGTTGGTGTCCGGCTGGTCGATCTCGGCGAACAGGTGCGCCGCGCCCGTGCCGATGAGCTCGGTGGGCCCGGAGAACGGCTCGGTGCTCCAGCTGAGGACCTCGACCTTGTCGGTGACGGTCAGCGGGGCCTGGTAGAAGCCGTCCGGGGCCGCGTGCTCGGCACCCATGAGCTCGGGCTCGCCGGAGAGCTTGTGGCGCGGCCGCAGGTAGAGCGGCCGGTGCTCGACGTCCTTCGGCGGCCACTGCTCCGCCGTGACCACCTCGCGGGAGCCCTCCACGAACACGCTGACGGCGGGCTCGTCCATGATCCCGTTGTCGATCCCCTTGAGCCAGTACTCGTACCAGCGGAACATCTTGTCGTGCTCCTCGATCCAGGGGCGCGACTGCATCGGCGGGTAGGAGCCGATGTCGAGCTTCTTGGGCCCCCGGAGGGTCTCGAACAGCTCGATGTGGCCGTCGACGGTCCAGCCGCGGCCCTGGTCGATCTGGAGGTAGACCGGGATCTCGATGTTCCGGGCGAGGTTGATCGGGTTGCGCTCCTCGTACCACTCGCCGTCGAGCTCGTTCAGAACGATGTCGAACCAGGCCTCGTGGTGCTTCGGGTAGTGCAGCAGGTGGACGAGGTTGGGCCAGGCGGCGACGTCGGGATCCTTGAGCCGCTCGGCGACGCGGGCCCTGACCTCCTCGGGCGCGCAGGTCTCGAGCATCCGCGACCTGATGCGGTCGGTGAAGGCCCAGCCGGAGTCGCCGCCGCGGCCCTCGCGGGCGGCACGCGGCATGAGCCACATGATGCCGCCGTGGTAGGTGGTCTCGTAGAAGTCGTAGTGCCCGCCGGAGATGAAGACCGCCTTGAGGCTCGGCGGGCGCTCGGCGGCGGCGAAGATCTGCATGGAGCCGAAGTAGGAGATGCCGATCATGCCGACGTTGCCGTCGCACCAGGGCTGCTCGGCCACCCACTCGATGAAGTCGTAGGCGTCCTGCCCCAGCGGCACACCGCCGGCGTTGTAGTTGCCGATGTGCTCGCCCTCGGAGTCGCCGGAGCCCCGCAGGTCGCCGATGACGTGGACGTAGTCCTCCTGCACCACGCGGGCGATGTCGCCGGCCTCGATGCAGCCGTCCCACATCGGGGAGGGGCGCCGCTGCGGCGGCGTGGACAGCGCCAGCGCCTGCAGCTCCTTGCCGTACGGGCTGAGCGCGACGAGCGCCGGGCGCGGCCGGTCCTCGACGCCGGAGTAGGCGTCGGCGGCCAGCGTCACGCCGTCGCGCATCGGCACCCGGAGGTCCTTGCGGACGGCGATCTGCTGCCGGCCGGCGCGGATGGTCGGGAGGTCGGCCTGGGTGGTCTGGAAGTCCGGCATGAGTCGATGAGCTCCTGATCAGGCGTGCGGAGTGAGGTGGGTGCGGTAGCCGTGCATCGACGTGAAGAACGGCGACGGCTCGAGCGTGGGGTCGCCGTCGTAGCCGACCGCCTCGGCGACGGGCGCGAAGGGCGAGTACGGCGACGCGGTCTCGTGCAGGCCGGCGGACAGGCAGTCGTGAGCCGCGGCGCTCACCCGGCCCTCGATCGCGAGGCTCTCCTCCAGCGCCTCGCGCGCCTGGCGGGCGTCGAGCTCGACGCCGTAGGCGACGCCGTCGGTGCGGCGGTACGGGTGCCCGAGGTAGAGGTGCTGCGGCCGGACCTCGTCGCGCAGGTGCAGCAGGCTCCTGCGGTAGCTCGCCGGGTCCACGAAGCCCGGGAACCCGTTGGCCGCCCCGTGCACCTGGACCGCGTCGCCCACGAAGACGTCGTCCTGCCCGTCGATGACGTAGGCGACCGAGCCCGGGGTGTGGCCCGGGATCGGGTGGACGGTGACGGTCACGTCGCCGCCCAGGGAGATGGTCTCGCCGCCCCTGACCAGCATGGTCGGCTCCAGCTCGCCGGAGATGACGGCCTCGCCCGCCGCCGCCACCCTCGCCTCGCCGTCGGGGTCGTCCAGGTACCGGCCACGGCCCTCGAGGTACTCCTCGACGTGGGCCCGGCGCGAGCGCAGCATCGGCGCGTCCGCCTCGTGGATGACCACCTGGGCGCGCCGGCCGGTGAGCTCCCACAGGGCGTGAGCCCCGCCGATGTGGTCGATGTGGCCGTGGGTGAGCAGGATCCAGCGGACGTCCTCGATGCGGCGCCCGAGCGCCTCGAGCGCGGGGGCCATCCCCTCCGCCGGTGACGAGGCGATCCCGGTGTCGACGATCGCCGGCTCGGGCGCGTCGACGAAGAAGCTGTACAGCCCGAAACGGCCCCACGGTGACACCAGGGGGTGGACAGGGACGTGTTGCGTCATGACTCTCTTCTCCCGTGGCCGCGGGTCAGCCGCGGAGGAACTCGGCGGTCTCCTCGAAGACCCGGTGGTACTCCGGGATCCACGAGAAGTTCTGCACGAACCCGTGGTTGGCGCCGGCGTACCGGCTGACCGTCGCGGCCACACCGGCCGCGCGCAGCCGCTCGGCGTACAGCTCGCCCTCGTCGCGCAGCGGGTCGTGCTCCGCCGTCACGACGAGCGCCGGCGGGAGGCCGGTGAGGTCCTCGCGCTTGATCGGCGAGACGCGCGGGTCCGCCGGGTCCGCCCCGCTGTCGAGGTAGAACGCGTTGAACGGCTTGAGCCCGGCCGTCTCCAGGCCGTACCCCTCCGCGTTCTCCCGCAGGGAGGCGTAGCGGTCGACGTCGAAGTCGAGGTCCAGCGACGGGTAGAACAGCACCTGGTGGGTGATGTGTTCGAACCCCTCGTCGTGGGCCATCGCCGCGACGGCGGCGACGAACGTGCCGCCTGAGCTGTCGCCGGCGATCGCGAGGGTCTTGCCGTCCCACCCGAGGAGCTGACCGTTCTCGGCGACCCAGCGGACCACGCCGTAGCAGTCCTCGAGACCGGCCGGGAAGGCGGCCTCGGGGGCCCGGCGGAAGCCCACGGAGACGACCCTGAGCCCGGTCTCCCTCGCGAGCGAGCGGGCGACGTGGTCGTGCGTGTCCAGGCTGCCGAGGAAGAACGCGCCGCCGTGGAAGTAGACCAGCACGCCGTACGAGTCGGCCTCGACCGGGGTGTAGATCCGGACCGGCACGTCACCGGCCGCGGTCTGGGCGGTCACGTCCTCGACGGCGTGGAGCGGCAGGCGCTCCTCCGGCGGGGGAACCGTCGCCTCCTCGCCGGCGCGCAGGACCGCCGGGTCGATCGGGCCCGGCGGCGGCGCGGGCAGGCTGGCGACGATCCTGGCGATCTCGGGGTGCAGCGCCACGGCGTCAGGCCTTCACCTCGGCGGCGGGCTTCTGCCCGGGGAAGACGTCGTCGAGCTCGTCCTCGGTCCAGCCCTGGCGCGAGATGCGCTGCAGCTCGTCCGTCACCGGCTTGCGGGTCGCCTGGTAGGACGCCAGCGCCTCCTTGACGGAGCCGGCCTCCCTCAGGGCGTCCGCGAGCGCGCCGGCGTCCAGGATCGCGGAGTTCGCGCCCTGGCCCTGGTGGTGGCACATCGAGTGGGCGGAGTCCCCGAGCAGCACCACGGAGCCCGAGTGCCAGATGTCGACCGGGTCGATGTCGTAGACGGCGCGGATGTTGACCCTGTCCATGTCGAGGTCCCGCACGAGGCTGACGATCCGCTCGTCGAAGCCCTCCACCGTCCGCAGCAGGTCGTCCTTGGTGACCACGGGGTTCCACGTGCTGTCGGCGTTCAGCGCGGTGACGTCGAAGGACATCTGGCCGCGGTGGCGCAGCGGCAGCACGTACACCTTGGTGCCCTTGCCGATGAACATCCGGAGGTTGTCGTCGGTCACCAGGCCGTGCGCGTCGTCCGCGTTCACGACCACGCGGTAGGCGTGCTCGCCGGCGAACACCGGCTGCTGGTCGCTGAACAGCTGCCGACGCACGGTCGACTTGATGCCGTCCGCCCCGACGACCAGGTCCGCCTCGACGGTCCGGCCGTTCGTGAAGGTGAGCGCCGCGCGGTCACCGTGGTCGGTGACCGTCTCGAGCTTGTGTCCCAGCTGCACCATGCCCTCGGGCAGGACGCCGAGCAGCGCCTGGAGGAAGTCGTTGCGGTGGATGAGGTGGGTGTGGGTCTTGACCTCGTAGTCGTCCATGCCCGGCCACGAGTCCTTCATGATCGGGTCGCCGGTGGCCGTGAGGATCTCGAAGTAGTCGCTCGGCGAGCTCACCTTCGCGATGGCGTCGAAGATGCCCCACCGGCGGAACTGGTCCATGGAGGAGGGTCGCAGGCCGATGCCGGCGCCGACGTCGCGGATCTCGGTCGCCTGCTCGTACACGGTGACGTCCGCCCCGAGCAGGCGGAGCGCCTTGGCCGCGGCTGCACCGCCGTAACCGGCGCCGACGATGGCGACGGTCAGGTTCTTCAGGTCTGAGGTGTTCATGCTGCTGCCTTTCGGGCGGGGCGCGTCGGTGCGCCGCGGGGGTGATGGGGTGCGGTCAGGACCGGATGGTCAGGAAGTCGGCGGGGTTGTCGACGAAGAGCTTGGTGATGGTGGCCTCGTCCACGCCGTTGTCGCGCAGGTCGGGGATCAGCACCTCGAAGATGTAGTTGACGGTGTGGCCCTTCACGCCGGGCCAGCCGAGAGGGCTGCAGTTGGCGTCGGCGGAGGCGAGCACCTTGTCCGCGTGGCCGCCCTTGACGAACCGCAGGAAGTGGTCCAGGCGCTCCTTGCGGGGCCGGGCCCAGAACGGCGGGTCCTCGAGCTCGGTCTCGTACCCGAAGGTGTCGAAGCCGAGGCGGCCGCCCTGCTCGATGATCCAGGTGTCACGCGTCTTGCCGGCGTTCACGCCGTCGTCGACGTGCCCGAACAGGACGCGGTCCAGCGGGAGCCCCTCCTGCTCGAAGATGTCGACGGCGTTCTCGGCGTCGATCGCCAGGTGGGTCAGGATCGGCACCCCGGTGCTCAGCGCGGCCCGGGCGGCGGCGCGGTAGATGCGCTTGTCCAGGTCCGTCATGCGTCCGCCGCGGCTGACGCCGACCTTGATCACGCCGGCGCGGGCGCCGGTGCCGGCGATGCCCACGGTGATCTCGTGGACGAACTGGCGGAACAGGTAGTCCACGCTCGCCCGGGCGAAGAACGGCAGGGCGGTGTCACCGCCGACGAAGCCGGTGCAGGCGACGATGTGGACCCCGGTCTTCGCGGACAGGGACTTGTAGTAGTCGACGTCGCGGCCGTTGCAGATGCCCGTGGCGTCGACGAACGTCCCGCCGCCGTACTCGTGGAACGTCCGCAGCTTCGGCACGGTCTCCTCGTACCGCTGCTCCGGCGTCTTCCACCACCTCGTGTCCAGCTCGGAGCCGGGCATCCCGTACCCGACGTGCTCGTGGACGGCCACGACGCCGAGCTCCTCGGCCGGGACCGGACCCAGCACGGTGTTGACTCTCGACAAAACCCTCACCTCTAAGTTCGTAAGAATGACGGCGCGTTATCGGCGCAGGGTCAGCAGCTCGCGCGGGTTGTCCACGAGGATCCGTTCAGCGTCCTCGTCGTTGAGCCCCAGCGACTTCGCCAGCGGCACGAACGTCGACAGCACGTAGCTGTACGGCAGGTCGCGGTCCGGATGGCCCTTGGCCACGCCGACGGCGCTGCTCGAGAGCAGGATCCGGCTGACGTGGCCGGCCTTCACCAGCTCGAGCACCAGGGAGGCCCGCTCGGCGTCGGTGAGGTGCTCGTCGTCGTCCAGGCCCACGTGGTCCAGCGCGACGAAGGCGCCGCGCCGGGCGACGGCGAGGGGCGCCCCGGCGGCGGCCGCGTCCCGGCGGTCCAGCCCGCCGACGACGACGCGGTCGGCGGGCAGCTGCTCGTCCAGGACGACGTCGAGGTCGTGCAGCGCGTCGCTGCCGAACCGGACGGAGACCGGCACACCCGCGCTGAGAGCGGTCCGGGCCGCGCCGCGGAACAGGCTCTCGTCCGTCGCCGTCATCCCCTCACGGGTGGCCGCGGTGGTCACGAGACCCGCGGGGGCACGGCGCTCGACGCGCGGGACCACCATGCCCTCGGTGGCCTCCTTCGTGAAGAGGTCGGCGAACTTCTCGGCCGGCCACGGCGTCGGCGGGTTGGTCTGCGGCGTCAGGAAGTAGCCGCCGAGCAGCTCCTCGGGGCCCATGCCCGTCGAGGCGACGATGTTCACCCCGGTCGAGCGCGAGAGCGCCTCGTAGAGCCGGACGTCGCGGCCGTGGAACATGCCCGTGCTGTCGACGATCGTCCGCCCGCCGTGGTCGCGGAAGTCCGTGAGCTTCCCCGCCAGGGTCGCGAAGATCTCGGCGCGGTCCAGGGTGACGTCGTACGCGTGCTCCGCCCCCGGAAGCACCGAGAGCAGCGCCTCGTGCACCGAGACGACGCCCAGCTCGTCGGCGGGGACCGGGCCGAGCACGGTGTTCACGGTCCTGCTGGTGACAGTCGTCGGGTCCGTCATCGGCGGGAACTACCTTTCGTCAGCGTCCCGCCAGCTCCGGCGTCACGCGTTGTGGAGAGGGTCGTGCACCGCGACATCTGGATCGGTTCCTCGTCGAACTCGGTGCGAGCAGGTGGGTGAAGGAGCTCGTGGCAGGGATCCGGCCAGTTGCCTGCGCTCCCCTGCCTCGGGTGTGATGCTCCTTACGTCACGTCCACTAAGTTGACATCTTGTCAGGCCGAAGTCAAGACCGGTCTGCTCGGTGGGACGGCGCCGCCGCGCCTTGGGAGGATGGCGTCACGCGCCGGGAGACGGCCCCCGTCCGGGCTCGTTCCCGGCAGTCCGCGGTCAGTGCCGAGAAACGAATGGCATGAGCTCCGGCCACCCCGGGACACCCGCGGCTGCGCCAGTACGAGCACCGCCGGATCACCCGCCTGCGGGCCCGGGAGCCGGACCTGCACGCCCTCGCCGCGCTCCAGGAGCAGCTGCTGGTGGCCCGCCTGCGTGCCCGGCTGACCGAGCAGCTTGACGCCCACGACGCGACGACGGTGCTGCTGATCGCCGAGCTGGCGGTGACCGTGTGGCGCACCAGCTGGCAGCGCTGGGGCGAGCTGGCGCGCGACGCGAGGCCGGTGACCCGGTGGAGCTCTACCGCCGGTGCCGCGAGGAGCTGCGCCGGATCGTGGGGTAGGGCGTCAGCCGCGCCCGGCGCGGCGACCTACTGCAGCAGGGTGCGGTCGTCCAGACCGCCACCCTTGATCTTCTCGAACTCGGCCAGCAGGTCGGGCGGCGTCATCCGTGACTTCCGGGCGTCGTCGACGTCGAGGATGATCCCGCCCTCGTGCATCATCACGAGCCGGGTGCCCATGCTCAGGGCCTGCTCCATGTTGTGCGTGACCATGAGGGTGGTCAGGCGGTGACGCTCCACGAGCTCGGCCGTCAGGCGGGTGATGAGGGCCGCCCGCTGGGGGTCCAGGGCGGCGGTGTGCTCGTCGAGGAGGAGGATCTGCGGCTCGGAGAAGGTGGCCATGAGCAGGGACAGCGCCTGGCGCTGCCCGCCGGAGAGCAGCCCGACCTTGGCCTTGAGCCGGTTCTCCAGGCCGAGCTCGAGGCTGGCCAGCTCGTCACGGAACCGGGCGCGCTTGGCGCCGGTGACCCCGCGGCCCAGGCCCCGCCGTCGGCCGCGCTCGAGCGCGATGGCGAGGTTCTCCTCGATGGTCATGTGCGGGGCGGTCCCGGCCATCGGGTCCTGGAAGACGCGGCCGATGTAGCGGGCGCGCTGGAAGTCGGCGAGTCGGGTGACGTCGCGCCCGCCGATCCGCACCGAGCCGGTCTCCGGGCGCATCTTGCCGGAGACGATGTTCAGCAGGGTCGACTTCCCGGCCCCGTTGGACCCGATGACGGTGACGAACTCGCCCTCGCTCAGGTGCAGGTCCAGCTCGCGCAGGGCGACGCGCTCGTTGACGCTGCCGGGGAAGAAGGTCTTGGTGACGGTGTCGACGTCGAGCATCAGGCCTCCGCCCCGGACGTCACCGCGCGCAGCCGCCGCGCCGGCCGGAACCGCCGCAGCAGGGACCACTGCGGCAGCACGAGCGCGAACACGACCAGGACGGCGGAGATGAGCTTCATGTCGTTGGGGTTCAGGCCCGCCTCGAGGGCGAGCTGGATGACGACGCGGTAGAGAACCGAGCCGACGACGACCGCGAGCGTGGCGATGAAGATGACCCGCTGGCCGATGAGCGCCTGGCCGATGATGACGGACGCCAGGCCGGCGACGATGAGGCCGATGCCCATGCCGACG
The DNA here is from genome assembly GCF_039537705.1 of Georgenia daeguensis. Taxonomy (NCBI): domain Bacteria; kingdom Bacillati; phylum Actinomycetota; class Actinomycetes; order Allobogoriellales; family Allobogoriellaceae; genus Georgenia; species Georgenia daeguensis. The sequence continues at coordinate 88,809 of NZ_BAABBA010000012.1, read as the reverse complement.
TCGGCGAAGCCCTGGTACTGGGCGATGAGCGCCCCGCACACGGCGACCAGGCCGTTCGACAGCGCCAGGCCGAGCACCTTCATGCCGTCGGTGGAGACGCCGAGCGAGCGGATCATCTCCTCGTTGTCGCCGGTGGCCTGCATGGCCAGGCCCGTGTCGGTGTGGAGGAACCAGTCCAGGACCAGCTTCAGCACGAGGGCGCCGACGGCGAAGATGCCCACCGCGGACACCGTGCCGAGCAGGCCGGCGTCCCGCAGCGGCGTCAGGAGCGTGTCCTCCCGCAGCAGGGGCAGGTTCGCCTTGTTCCCCATGATCCGCAGGTTGATCGAGTAGAGCCCGATCTGGGTGAGGATGCCGGCGAGGAGGCCGTTGATCCGGCCCTTGGTGTGGAGCAGCCCGGTGATCGTGCCGGCGATCAGGCCGGCGACGCCGGCCACCGCCGTCGCCAGGAGCGGCGGGGTGCCGGAGACGATGAGCGTCGCCGCCGTCGCCCCGCCCGTGGTGAACGACCCGTCGACCGTGAGGTCCGGGAAGTCGAGGATCCGGAAGGTGAGGTAGACCCCCAGCGCCATGACGGCGTAGAGGAGGCCGAGCTCGGCGGCGCCGATCACCGGACTACTCGACGACCTTGTCGGCGCGGTCGAGGACCGCCTGCGGGATCTCGACGCCCATGCGCTCGGCGGCACCCGTGTTGACCACGAGCGTGAGCTCCTCGAGCGTCTCCACCGGCATCTCGGCCGGGTCGGCGCCCTCGTTGAGGATCTTCACCGCCATGAGGCCGGTCTGGTAGCCGAGCTTGTCGTAGTCGATGCCGTAGGTGGCGAGACCGCCGCGCTCGACGCTGTCGGACTCGCCCACGACCATCGGGACCTGACGCTGCTCGGCGACGGCGATGACCGACTCCAGCGACGAGACGACGGCGTTGTCGGTGGGGATGTAGAACGCGTCCACCTCGAGCGACTGGGCCGCCTGCTGCACCTCGGCGGAGGTGCTGACGGTGGCCTCCTCGATGGTCAGCCCCAGCTCCGCGGCCGCCTCCTTCGCGAGGTCGACCTGCACCTGCGAGTTGACCTCGCCGGAGCTGTAGACCACGCCGACCGTCTTCGCGTCCGGGGCGATCTCGGCGAGGAGCTCGAGCTGCTCCTTGACCGGGTTGAGGTCGGAGGTGCCGGTGAGGTTGCCCCCGGGGGCCTCCCAGCTGTCGACGAGGCCCGCCTCCGCGGGCTCGGTGACGGCCGTGAAGAGCACGGGCACGTCGGTGATGGCCTGCGCGGCGGCCTGCGCCGCCGGGGTGGCGATGGCGAGGACCAGGTCCTTGTCGTCGGAGGCGAAGGTGTTGGCGATCGACGTGGCGGTGCTCTGGTCGCCCTGCGCGTTCTGCTCGTCGTAGCTCGCGTCGACGCCGTTCTCCTCCAGGGCCCGCTTGAAACCCTCGCGGGCGGCGTCGAGGGAGGCGTGGGAGACGATCTGGGTGATGCCGATCTCGACCGTCCCGCCGGCCGCGGCGCCGGTGCCGGTGCCGTCCCCGGCGGGCGCGGCGTCGTCGCCGCCCGAACCGCATCCGGCGAGCAGGAGGGTCGACGCCGCGAGGGCACCGAGGAGACGCACGGGGCGCTTCATGATGAGGGTCCTTTCGGCGGAGGGGTGCCGTGTGCTGGGCAGGGTAGACGGTGGTCCGCCATCCGGGCGAGCACGTATCAGGGACTGGCGCGCGACGGGTCGCTACCGCGCCTCCAGGACACCCCGCAGCCGGGCGAGGTCCGCACGGTTGGCCCGCGCCATCGCCAGCGTCATGATCCGGGACGGCAGGAGGCCTGCGCGTCCGCCCCGGTTGCGCAGGGTCATGTGCGTCCTGGCGTCCTCGAGCGCCCGCCAGGTGTAGGTGGTCTCCATCGGGAAGGACGACCCCGGAGCCGTTCGCATGACCAGCCGAGTGAGCGGCACATGCTCGGCGACGATGTAGGTGTAGGCCATCGTGCGGCCGAGAAAGCTGGCGACGAAGTCCACCTCCGAGCCGATCGTCAGCGGCGGCGGCGTCCGCCAGGTGACGGACGTGATGTTCCGGTACCACTCCGGTGCGTTGTCCGGGTCCGCGGCATAGGCCGCCACGACGTCCGGCGGCCGGGCGATCACGATCTCGGTGGTCACGTCGACCATGACGACACTCCCCTCACGTCGTGCCCCTGCGCCCGCTGCGCCAGCGGGTGCTGGCCGGAGCCGGGCGCCGGGCGCCCTCTGGGATTCTTCCGTCAGAGGTCATGCTCGGCGAGCTCCCGGAAGTCGTCGGGCACCCCGCCGGACCGGCGCATGGTCGCCGGGAGGTAGCCGACCGCGTCCCGGCCGAACCTGGCCCGGGCGGCGTCCATCGACCGGTCGAGCGCCCACCGGGCGGAGCCGGTCGGTGAGCCGGGCCGCCACGGGTCCTCGGGCTGGAGCGGGAGCTCGAGCTGAACCGCCACCTGACGCGTCAGGTTCGACACGGAGACCGCGAGCAGCGTGATCTCCACCGCCTCGGTCTGGTCCTGGATCGCCTGCCAGGCGAGCGCCTCCGCGACCTCCGTCAACGTCAGCGTCGCCGACACCGGGCCCGGGAGGGTCTGCGAGCGCGTCACCGACCGCATCCCGGCGAACCGCACGCGCACGGTGATCGTGCGCCCCGCCCGGTCCTTCGCGCGCAGCCGGCCCGCGACCCGCTCGGCCAGGTGGCCGAGGACGGACCGGACGAGCTCCAGCGTCGGCGTGCGCCGCCCGAGGGCCGACTGCGCACCGACCGAGCCCGCCCTCGCGGGTCCGGCGACCTTGCGGGGGTCCTCGTTGAGGGCGAGCGCATGGAGGGTGGAGCCGGTCGCCCTGCCCAGGAGCTTCTCGAGGGTGTGTCCGGGCTCCTGGACGAGCTCGCCGATGGTGCGGATGCCGCGCTCGGCCAGCCGCTGCTCGGTCACCGGGCCCACGCCCCACATCAGAGCCACCGGGAGCGGGTCGAGGAACTCCCGTTCGCGTCCCGGCTCGACGACGACCAGCCCGTCCGGCTTCGCGACCTGCGAGGCGATCTTCGCCAGGTGCTTGGTGCTGGCGGCACCGACCGAGATGGGCAGGCCGACCTCGGCACGCACGCGGCGCCGGATGCTCGCGCCGATCACCGCCGGGGCGCCGAAGAGGTGCGTGGAGCCGGAGACGTCCAGGAACGCCTCGTCGATCGAGATGCGCTGGACCGCGGGCGTGAAGTCGCCGAGGACCGTCATCACCCGGTCCGCGAGCTCCTGGTAGCGGCCGAAGTGGCCGCGGACGAAGAGCAGGTCCGGGCACAGCCGGGCCGCGCGCCAGCCGGGCATGCCGCCCTGGACACCGTGGGCCTTGGCCTCGTACGACGCCGCGAGGACCACCCCGCCGCCGGCGCTCCCGCCGACCGCGACGGGCCGGCCGCGCAACGACGGGTCGAGCAGCTGCTCGACCGAGGCGTAGAACGCGTCGAGGTCGGCGTGCAGGATGGTCGGCCCGCCGGACATGACGTCAGCCTAGTCGAACGCCCGTTCGATGAACAGGGTGGCCGTGGCGGACGGTGGTGCGGCGCGCCGGAGGACGGCGGTGGGGTGGCGGCGCCGCGCCACCACCCCACCGTCAGCGGTGCTGCTTACTCGAGCCCGGCGGCCAGGTCGGCCTCGTACTGCTCGAGGTAGGAGGTGAAGTCGTCGCCGAACAGCGGGTCCGCCTGCATGTAGTTGGTCGCCATGTACTCCTTGAACGACTCGGTCTCGACGTACTTCTTGCTCGCGTCGACCCAGTAGGCCTTCGCCTCGTCGGAGATCCCGCCGGGGGCGATGATGCCGCGGTACTGGGAGAACGTGACGTCGATGCCCTGCTCCACGGTGGTGGGGATGTCGGCGAGCTCCTCGTACTCGTAGCGCTCCTCGGCGATCACGCAGAGGGCCTTGAGGTCCCCGGACTCGAGCTGCCCGACGACCTCGCCGGGGTTGGTCAGCGCGACGTCGACGTGCCCGCCGAGGACGGCGGCGATCGCCTCGCCACCGGACTCGTAGGGCACACGCTGGAAGGTGACGTCCTGGTCCTTCTCGATGAGGCCGAACTGGATCGCGTCGTTGCCCGTGACGCCGCCGGAGACCGAGACCTTGACGTCACCCGCGCGGGCCGCGTCGACGACATCCGTGCACGTGCCGTACGCCGCGTCCTGCGGGACCACCATGATGGTGGAGTCCTGGCCCACCTTCATGATCGGGGTGAACGACTCCCAGCTGAACGGGACGTCCTCCGTCAGCGCGAGGTTGACGAGCGCGGTCTCGGTGGCGAGCAGGTACGAGGGGTCGCCCTCCAGGCCCAGGAAGTTCGCGTAGCCGACGGCGCCGCCGCCACCCTCCTGGTTCTCCACGGAGATCGTCTTCTCGGTGACCTCCTCGAGGCCCGCGGCGATCGACCGGCCCGAGAGGTCCGAGCCTCCGCCGGGCCCCATGGGCACGATCATCGTCAGCCGGTCGCCCGGGTCGAACGCCGCCGCTCCGCCCTCCTCCTCGGCCGACGAGCTTCCGCCGGAGCATGCGCCCAGCGTCAGCGCCGCGGCTCCGAGTCCTGCGACGATTCCTGCTGCTCTGCGAACAGACATAGTTGTGAGTCCTCCTTGACCGAACTTCGTTTGCGAGATGGGGGGTGGGTCGAGCCCTCGGCGGGGGCGCCGGGGACGGGGGGGTGGTGCGGACCGGCGAGACCGTGCGGATCACCGGATCCTTGGGTCACTCCTCGGCGCCGGTCCTGACCGGGACGTCGTCGGAGCTCTCGGCCCCGGCGGGTGCCGGGTCGGCCACGACAGGCCTGCCGCGGCCGGCGACGCGCTTGGCGACCGCGGGCACGAGCATGATCAGGGCCGTCGCGACGAGGATTGCGAGGGAGAGGGGTTCGGTGAAGATCACCGTGAGGTCGCCGTTCGCGAAGGACGACGTCTGCACGAGGGCCTTCTCGACCATCGGGCCGAGCACCAGACCGAGGATCAGCGGCGCCGTCGGGTAGTCGAACTTCTTCATGAAGAAGCCGCCGACGCCGGCCGCCAGCAGGACCGGGAGGGCGAACAGGTTGTTCTGGACCGCGAACGCACCCAGCATGCTGAAGAAGATGATCGCCGGGTACAGGTACGCGTAGCGCATGCGCAGCACCTGCGCGAAGGCGGGCGCGAGCGGCAGGTTGAGCACCAGCAGGATGACGTTGCCGATGAAGAATGACGTCAGCAGGCCCCAGACCAGGCTGGGCTGGTTCTCGAACAGCAGCGGTCCCGGCTGGACGCCGTACATGACGAAGGCACCGAGGAGGACGGCCGTGGTCGTGCCGCCCGGGACGCCGAGGGCGAGCGTGGGGATGAAGTTCGCGTTGGCGGCGGCGTTGTTGGCCGACTCGGCCGCAGCCACGCCCTGGATCGCCCCCTTGCCGAACTCCTTCCGGTTCGGGCTCACCTGCTTCTCGACGCCGTAGCCGACGAGGGCGGCCAGCGTCGAGCCGGCTCCGGGCAGGGTGCCGAGACCGAAGCCGATCCCGCTCCCGCGCAGGATCGCCGGGAACGACGCCTTGATGTCGCGGAAGCTGATCACCATGTCACGCATGCGCGTCCGGATGGGCTCCACGCCGCCGGTGCCGATCTGGCTGACCACCTCGCCGATGGCGAAGACACCGATCATGACGACGACGAAGTCGATGCCGCCGAGCAGGTTGACGCTGCCGAAGGTGAAGCGGGACTGCGCGAAGCCCGAGGACATGCCCACGGTGGAGAGCAGGATGCCCAGGCCCGCCATGATCAGGCCCTTCGCCAGGTTGTCGCCGGAGAAGGAGATGATCGTGAGCAGGCCCATGATCATGATCGCCAGCATTTCGGCCGGGCCGAACCGCAGCGCGAAGGAGGCGACCGGGGCCGCGATCAGCATGAGGAGGACGAGCGAGAGGATGGCCGCGACGAACGAGCCGATCGCGGCGATCGCGAGCGCCTTGCCGGCCTGCCCCTTCCGTGCGAGCGCATAGCCGTCGACGACCGTGGCGACGGCGTTGGCGTCACCGGGCGTCGCGATGAGCACGGCCGCGATCGTGCCGCCGTACTGGCAGCCGTAGTAGATGCCGGCCAGCATGATGAGCGCCGTGACCGGTTCCATGCTGAGCGTCAGCGGGAGCAGGATGGCCACGCCGGTGGTGGCGCCGAGGCCGGGCAGCATGCCGATGACGGTTCCCAGGACCACACCGATGAGGCACCAGAGCAGGTTCTCGGGCGTCAGCGAGGTCTGGAACCCCAGGACGATGTTCTCGAGCATCTTGTCTTCTCTCTCAGACCAGGCCGAGCATTCCGGTGGGCAGCGGCACGTTGAGTGCCACGCCGAACACCAGGTACCCGAAGAGGAAGGCGGCGGCGCCGCCGACGAGCGCCACCCACCACGGCATCTTCTCCACGATGCCGAGCAGCACCATGACCATCGCGGTCAGCGCGAGGAGCAGGCCCACCACGTGCGCGAGGACCACGGCCAGCAGGATCACGACGAAGACCATGACCACGGCGCGGTTGCGCTGCCCGGCGCTGCGCCCGAAGACGTCGAGCTCGGCCGGCGCGTCCTCGACGCCCGGCGCCGCGGCCGTCCCCACGTCGGTGACCGCCGTCGGTGCGCGCCCCTCGCGCAGCGCCCTGGCGGCCTCCCACAGGGAGGCGACGACCATCACCAGGCCGGCGAGCGCCGGCATCAGGCCTGCGCCGACGAGGCCCTCGGGCGTGCGCAGGCCGTAGCCGATGCCACCGACGAGCGCGGCGACGCCCAGGACGAGCAGCACGAGCCGCATCACCCACGGGCCCGCGGCCATTCTTGCGGTCTGGTTCACGACCTGTCCCCGTACTTCCTCATCGACGGTTGCCTCCTTGCAAGCGAGCCACCATGCTCGACCATCACTACAGCATCGATCCCATAGGATCTATTACACGAGGGAGTGTGCCACCTCACGGAGCCCTGACGCAATCGAATCGGCCGGCGTCCTTCGCCGTCGTGGTCGACCGGGTGACTCCGGGAGTTCGTTCCCCCCACCGTCCCGCCGATCCCGGAGGATCTGATGACCAGACCGCTCGTGGCCGTGAGCCTCAAGATGTACTTCGACCGTACGCGCTCCCTGGAGTACCTCGACGCCGTGCGGGACCTCGCCGGCCGCCCCGCAGTCGCCGCCGGCGACGTGCGTCTGGCGGTGCTGCCGGACTTTCTTACCGTGCCCGCGGCCTGCGAGACGCTCTCGTCCACCGCGGCACTCGTCGGGGCCCAGAACCTCGGCCCCGCCGACCGTGGCGCCTTCACCGGGGAGGTCTCCGGCGCGGACCTCGCAGCACTGGGCTGCTCCTGCGTGGAGATCGGGCACGCCGAGAGGCGCACGATCTTCGGCGAGGACGACGCCTTGGTCGCCGCGAAGACGGCCGCCGCGGTGCGCAACGGCCTCGTCCCCCTGCTGTGCGTCGGCGAGGCGGACCGGTCGACACCGGAGGCCGCCGCCCGTGACTGCGTCCGGCAGGTGGAGCGCGCGCTCGCGGAGGTCACGGTGCGGACCGAGGTGTGGATCGCCTACGAGCCGTACTGGGCGATCGGCGCGACCGAGCCGGCACCGGCGGACCACGTCCGCGCGGTCTGCGACGGGATCCGGGCGGGCCTCGGCGACGCCGCGGGAGAGACCACGCTCATCTACGGCGGCTCCGCAGGTCCGGGGCTGCTCACCGAGCTCGGGGACGCCGTCGACGGGCTCTTTCTCGGCCGTTTCGCCCACGACCCCTCGGCGCTCGCGCAGGTGGTCGACGAGGCGGCGACCCGGGCGGGCACCCACCGGGCCTGACCCCGGGCCCCGGCGCGCTGCTGCGGCGCGGCGCGGGACGCCGACGCTGTGAGCGCGCGAGGGGCCGGCCCACGGGCCGGCCCCTCGCGTCACGTCAGACGGTGGCCGGCACACGCTCCCGCAGCGAGCGGCGACCGAGCTGGACCGCGATGTCGAACGCACGCTGCGTCGGGCCCAGGTTCGCCCTGTTCTGCCCGACGATGCCGTACGCCGTGCCGTGCGCCGGCGTCGCGATGGGCACCGGGAGGCCACCCTGGACCGTCACGCCCTGGTCGAAGCCCATGAGCTTCATCGCGATCTGTCCCTGGTCGTGGTACATCGTCACCACGCCGTCGTACTCGCCGTCGCGCGCGGCGATGAAGATCGTGTCGCACGGGTACGGGCCCATGGCGTCGATGCCCTCGACCTGCGCGAGCCGGACACCGGGTGCGATGTGGTCGATCTCCTCGCGGCCGAACTGGCCGCTCTCCCCGGCGTGCGGGTTGAGGGCGCACACCGCGAGGCGTGGCTTCTCGATCCCGTTCGCGCTGACGACGTCGTTGAGGAGGCGGATCGCGTCGAGCACCGAGCGCGCACTGATGCGCTCGGGCACCTCCTTGATCGCGCAGTGGGACGTCACGCGGGAGGTCGTGAGACCGGGGACGAAGTTCAGCTCCGAGGTCACGCCGTCGTGGTCGAGCTCCTTGGCGAACCAGCGCAGCTCGTCCTCCTCGTGCATGCCGGCGTCGTGCAGGGCCGACTTGTTGAGGGACAGGAACATGATCGAGTCGACCTTCCCCTGCTTGTACAGGTCGAGGCAGTCGAGCAGGTCCTGGAGCACCCGGGCGCCCCCGGCGGTGGAGGCGACGCCCCGCTCGACCGGCCGGTCGGCCAGCTTCGACCCCACGAGCGTGACCAGTCCCGGCCCCGGCTCGGTCGCCGTCGGCACCTGCACCCCGACCTCCGCGGCGAAGCGGTCCACCTCGGTCTGGGAGGCCAGCAGGTAGATCTCGGCCTTCTCCCGGTTCTCCTCGACGGCGAGCAGCTTCATCGCCAGCTCCGGCCCGACGCCGGAGAGGTCGCCCAGCGTGAGCGCGAGCCGGGGGCGGGTCGCTTCGGTCATGGTCATGGTTCTCCTCGTGGTAGTGACGCACGCCCCGCGGTGCCGGGCGCCCGTGACGGTCCCGCTCCGGAGCCGCGGCCCACGGTCGTCACGGCAGCTGCGCCGCGCGTCTCGCCGTCGAGCCCACAGCCCTCCGGGCGCGCTGGACTGTCTTGCGTGATCCTATTGGATCTTTGATCGGTGTACAGCGTGGGCGGCTACTCCGGGTTCGCGGCCTCCGCCTGCGCCCGCCCTGAGACCAGCTCGAGATGCTTGCGCATGGCCTCCACGGCGGTGGCCGGGTCGCCGCCCTCGAAGGCCGCCACGATCTCGGCGTGCTCGTGGAGTGCGTCCATCGCGTCAGTCAGCCCCACGTCCATCGTCTGGCGCATCCGGTGCACGTTCGCGCCCAGGATCGAGGCCATCTGCTGGATGAAACGGTTCCCGCACGAGCGGATGATCGCCTCGTGGAACGCCCAGTCCGCCCGGAAGCACTCGAGGATCTGGTCCTGGGTGGCCTCACGCACGCCGGCCGGTCCGTCGAGCCCGTAGCGCCGGATGACGGCCTCGTGGTCGGCGTGGACGTCCTTGAGCGACTCCACGATGCCCGGCGTCCGGACGGCCCGCTCGACCGCGGCGAGCTCGATGACCTGCCGCGCGTCGATGAGCTCCGCCATCTGACGGGCCGACAAGGGGGACGTCACCGTGTACCCCTTCAGCGCGGCCCGCGTGACCAGACCCGTGTGCTCCAGCTCGACCAGCGCCTCGCGCACCGGCGTCGGCGACACTCCGAGCTGCCGGGCGAGCGAGTCGATGCTCAGCGACTGGCCGGGAGCCAGCTGCTGCGTCATGAGCATCTCGAGCAGGGCGTCGTGGACGTCGTCCCTGAGCACCTTCCGGGTCAGGTGCGTCGTACGAGTCGCCATACGTATCCCCTCTCAAGATGTTTCATGTACTCTTCGCAACATCCTATATGCTCCAGGATCTCTGGAGACCCTAGAAGGAGACGATGTTGTCCTGGACTTCCGAGACGTGGCCCATCGGCGCCGCGCTGCTGCAGTATCCCGGCACGCTGCCGGACGGCACAAGCACCGCCATGGCCGACGACGCCGCATGGTCCGACGTGCTGCGCGAGGTCCGGCTCGCCGGCTTCGATCATGTCGACCTCACCGACACGTGGCTGGCGGTGGGCGACCTCCCCGCGGGGCGCCTGCGCTCCCTCCGCCAGCTCCTCCGGGAGGAGGGACTGGGCGTCAGTGCGATCTCCGTCTCGCGCCGCTCCGTCGTCGACCACGACCCCGTCACCGCCGCGAGCAACGTCGCCTACTCGTACCGCACGATCGACGCGGCGGTGGAGCTCGGGGTGGGCACCGTCTGCCTCGGTCTGCACCAGCCGCTCACTGCGGACCAGCAGGCCGCCATGTGGTTCTGGCACGAGCCCGGAGCCGCCGACCCGGACGACCCCGAGGTGTACCGCCACGCCGTCACGACGTTCCGGGAGCTGGGCGTGTACGCCGCCGAGCGGGGCGTGGCGCTGTCCCTCGAGATGTACGAGGACACCTATCTCGGCACGGCGGACTCCTGCGTGCGGATGGTGACGGACATCGGCCTGGAGAACGTCGGCCTCAACCCCGACGTCGGCAACCTCATCCGCCTCCACCGGCCGGTCGAGGACTGGCGCACGCAGTTCGAGAAGATGCTGCCGCACACCAACTACATGCACGTGAAGAACTACTACCGGGACTTCGACATCGCGACCGGCGCCTACTTCAGCGCGCCGGCACCGCTCGAGCTCGGCTTCATCAACTACCGGGCGGTGGTCGAGATGGCGCTCGACGCAGGGTTCGCCGGAACCTTCTGCGTCGAGCACTACGGCGGCGACGGGCTCTCCGTGGCCGCCCGCAACCGCGACTACCTGCGAACCATCCTCGCCGCCAAGCTGTCGTTGCGGAGAGAGACCGCCGCGCGCGAGCCGGAGCCCGCCCGCGTGCCGTAGGTCGGTAGGGCGCCCTCAGGACGCCATCGGCGACAGGGCCTTCGCTTCCGTTCCGGGCGAATACCGGCCTGCGCACCAATATCCAATAGGATGCATGCTGTACGACTTCGACGCGACGAAGCTAGGAGATCCCGATGACCCGCCTCTACAACGACCCCAAGCAGTTCGCCGACGAAGCGCTGACGGGCATGGTGCTGGCCCATCCCGGTCACGTGCAGCGCGTCCACGGCGGGGTGGTCCGGGCGACGTGCAGCCCGCGCGGCTCCGTCTCCGTGGTCATCGGGGGCGGGTCCGGCCACTACCCGGCGTTCGCCGGGTGGGTGGGACCCGGCCTCGCGCACGGCGCCGCCTGCGGGAACGTCTTCGCCTCGCCGTCGGCCTCGCAGGTCTGCTCGGTGGTCCGGGCGGCCGACAACGGCGGCGGCGTGCTGCTCACGTACGGCAACTACGCCGGGGACGTCCTGCACTTCGGCCAGGCGGCCGAGCGTCTCCGCGCCGAGGGCGCGGACGTGCGCACGCTGGCGGTCTCCGACGACGTCGCCTCAAACACGCCGGAGAACCACGCGGACCGGCGCGGGGTGACCGGCGACCTCGTCGTCTTCAAGGTCGCCGGCGCGGCCGCCGAACGGGGCGACGACCTCGACACCGTCGAGCGCCTCGCGCGGCGCGCCAACGAGCGGACCCGCTCGCTCGGCGTCGCGTTCAACGGCTGCACGCTCCCCGGGGCCGGCGAACCGCTCTTCAGCGTCCCGGCGGGCGAGATGAGCGTCGGCCTCGGCGTCCACGGGGAGCCGGGCGTGCGCGACGTGCCGATGGGCACCGCGGCCGAGGTCGCGGACCTGCTCGTCGACGGCGTGCTGGCCGAGGAGCCGGAGCGCGGGCACGACGGGTACGCGGGACGCGCCGTCGTCATCCTCAACGGCCTCGGCACCGTGAAGAGCGAAGAGCTCTACGTCGTCTACGGGCGCGTCGCCCAGCGGCTCGAGGAGGCCGGCATCACCCCGGTGCTGCCCGAGGTCGGCGAGCTCATGTCGTCCCTCGACATGGCCGGGCTCTCGCTGACCCTCACCTTCCTCGACCCGGAGCTCGAGGAGCTGTGGTGCGCACCGGTCGACACGATCGCCTACCGCCGTGGGGCGGTGCAGCAGCACGGACGGCGGGAGGTCACCGCCGACGTCGCCGCCGCCGACCCCATCCCCGAGGCCTCCGCGCAGTCCCGCGAGCTGGCGCAGACGATCACGGACGTCCTCGCGGTCCTGCGGGAGACGGCCGTGGCGGCGGAACCGGAGCTCGGACGCCTGGACGCGATCGCCGGTGACGGCGACCACGGGCAGGGCATGAGCTACGGGACCACGGGTGCCTGGCGCGCCGCCGCCGCCGCGCTCGCACGCGGGGCGGGTGCCCGCACGCTGCTCGTCCGGGCTGGTGAGGCATGGTCCGAGGCCGCGGGTGGCACGTCCGGCGCACTGTGGGGTGGAGCTCTGAGCGCCGTCGGCGCCGCGCTCTCCGACGACGCGCCGGCCGGGTCCGCCGACATCGTCAGGGCGGTCGAGCACGGCGGGCAGGCCATCCTGCGGCTGGGCGGCGCCGAACCGGGCGACAAGACCATGGTCGACGCGCTCGTGCCCTTCACCACCGTCCTGAGCGAACGCTTCGCGTCCGGCGAGCCGCTCCCCCGGGCCTGGACGCGGGCGGCCGAGGCGGCCAGCCACGCGGCGCGCGCCACGGCCGAGATCCCCGCACGGCGCGGCCGCTCGCGCGTGCTCGGCCAGAAGTCCGTGGGCACGCCGGACCCGGGTGCGACGTCCTTCGCCCTGCTCATGTCGGCGGTGGCGGAGTCCGGGCTGCTCGAGAACTGACCAGCAAACCAACGAGGGAGAACATCATGGGACTCAGGATCGTCGTCGGCTCGGACGACGCCGGCTTCGACTACAAGGAGGCCCTCAAGAGGGACCTCGAGGCTGACGAGCGCGTGGACGAGGTCATCGACGTGGGCGTCGGCGCCGACGAGCACACCGCCTACCCGCACGTCGGCGTCGCCGCCGGCCGCACGATCGCCGAGGGGCGGGCCGACCGCGCGCTGCTGGTCTGCGGCACGGGCATCGGCGTGGCGATGGCCGCCAGCACGGTGCCCGGCATCCGGGCCTCGGTCGCTCACGACTCCTTCTCGGTGGAGCGCCTGGTCAAGTCCAACAACGCCCAGGTGCTGACCTTCGGCCAGCGGGTGATCGGGCTCGAGCTGGCGCGCAAGCTGGCTCAGGAGTGGCTGGGTCACGGGTTCGACGAGTCGTCTGCGTCGGCCCAGAAGGTCGCGCTCCTCTCCGAGTACGAGGCGGCGCCCGCCACCGAGAGCGAGCCGGTCGGCCGTTGACGCCCACCTGACGGTCTGGGGGCCGGAGTCGGCGCCGTCCCTCGCGCTACCGTGAGCACGTGCGCACGGTGGCCGACCTGCCCGGCCCAGCCGCGTCGCCGCTCGTCGGCAGCGCGCTGCAGCTCCGCCGCGACCGGCTCGGCTTCCTGACCCGGTGCGCCCGCGAGCACGGGGACGCCGCCGCGTTCCGCGTGGGCGGCTCCGCCGTCGTCCTGCTCTCCCACCCCGACGCGATCCGTGAGCTGCTGACCGTCCGACAGCACGACGTCGGCAAGAGCCCCGTCCTGCAGCGCGCGCGGGCCGTGCTCGGCGACGGGCTGCTCACCAGCGAGGGGGACGTGCACCTGCACGACCGGCGGCTGCTGCAGACCGCGTTCAGCCGGCAGCGCGTCGCACGGTACGCCGAGGAGATGGTCGACGTCGCGGCCGACGTCGTCGGCTGCTGGGTACCCGGCCGGCCGCTCGACCTGCACGCCCAGACGGTCAGGACCACGCTCACCGTGGCGGGCCGGACGCTGTTCGGCACGCGCCTGGACCAGGACGTGGAGCTCGTGGCCGCCGCCGTGCGGGACGTGCTCTCGGCCTACCCGGTCCTGATGCTGCCGTTGGGCCGCGTCCTGGTCCGCCTGCCGCCCGCCCGTTGGCGCGTCCGCCGGGGCACCGCGGCGCTCGACGCGCTCACCGCCCGGCTCGTCGGCGAGCGCACAGGGGGCGGGCCGGGGCGGGACGACCTGCTCTCGCTGCTGCTGGAGGACTCCGCCCCGCGCCACGCGCGCGACCAGGTAGTCACCATGCTGCTCGCCGGGCACGAGACCACCGCGAGCGCGCTGGCGTTCGCCGGTCACCTCCTGGCCGCCCACCCGTCGGTGCAGGACCGCGTCTCCGCGGAGGTGCGGGAGGCGTGCGACGGGCGCGGAGTGCCGTCGGTCGACGACCTCGAACGCCTTCCGCTCACCCGGGCCGTGCTGGCCGAGGCGCTCCGGCTGTACCCGCCGGCGTGGACCATGGGGCGCCAGGCGCGGGTGACGACCGCCATCGGCGACGTCGAGATCCCGGCCGGCACGGTCCTGCTCGCCTCGCAGTGGGTGGTCCACCGCGACGCTCGCTGGTGGCCGGACCCCACGGCCTTCGACCCGGACCGGTTCCTGGGGCAGGCGCCGGAGCGGCCGCGGTTCGCGTACTTCCCGTTCGGGGGCGGGACCCGGCAGTGCATCGGCGAGTCCTTCGCCTGGACCGAGGGTGTCCTGACGCTCGCCACCGTCCTGGCGCGCTGGCGGCTCCGGCCGGTGCCGGACCGTCCGCTGACCCCCGACCCGCTCCTGACGCTGCGCCCGCGCGACGGCTCCTGGGTGGTGCCCGAGCCGCGGCCGGACTAGCCCGCAGAGTCAGGACGCCTGGCGGACCTGCCTGCGGTACCGGGCGGGCGGCACGCCGAACTCGGCGAGGAAGGCCTGCCGCAGCGTCTCGGCCGTGCCGAGGCCGCACCGGCGCGCGACCGTGGCGACCGGCAGGTCGGTGCGGGCGATCAGGTGCGCGGCGGCCTCGGTCCGGGCCCGGCGGACGTAGCGCGCCGGCGTCCGGCCCGTGTGCTCGACGAACAGCCGGGTGAGCTGACGCGGGCTGATCCCGACCTCGGAGGCGATGAGGTGCGTCGACAGCGGCTGGTCCAGGTGGGCGGTGACGAGCGCGGTGGCCGCTCGCACGGCGTCGCGGCGCGGGTCCGGGCCCGCGGTGAACATGCTCATCTGCGCCTGGTCGCCCGGCCGCTGGAGATAGGTGACCAGACCGCGTGCCACCCGGTGGGCGAGGGCCGGGCCGTGGTCCTCCTCGACCAGCGCCAGGGTGAGGTCGAGGGCGCTGGTCACGCCGGCGGAGGTCCAGACGTTGCCGTCACGCAGGTAGATCGGGACCGGGTCGACATGCACCTGCGGGTACTGCTCGGCGAGCCGGTCGGCGTAGCGCCAGTGCGTGGTGACCCGCCGGCCGTCGAGCAGCCCGGTGGCGGCGAGGACGGTGGCACCCGTGCACACCGACGCGACGCGCCGGCTCACCGCGCTCAGCCGGCGGACGTGCCCGACGACGAGCGGGTCGGCCGCCGCCCGTTCGTGACCGAGCCCGCCCGCGACGAGCACGGTGTCGAGCGGCTCGGTCCACCGCTGCAGCGATCCCTGGCCGCCGAGCACCAGGCCGGAGTCGCAGGTGATGGCCGCCCCGCCCGGCGTGAGGAGCACCGTGCGGTAGGGCGGCAGACCCCCGAGCTGCGTGGCGAGGTGAAGCGTCGAGGTCACGCACGAGACGTCGAGCAGCTCCGCTCCGTCGTACGCCACGACGGCGACGACTCGCTCCATCGACGACCACCCCAGCCTTCTGGACATGCGCAGCAGAGTTCCCGCCAGGACGACGGTACCCCCATGGGGTATCGACGCGGAACTGGCCACCATCGTGGTGACCGCATAGATCGGAGAACCATGAACGCCCTGCCTGCACACGCCACCGGCACCCTCAACCACGACGAGCCGCCCCGCTGGCACGCCGCCGCCCACCGGTGGCCGGCCGTCGTCGGGCTCGCCGCCGCCGCCCTGGTCCTCGTCGGGACTCCGGACCGCGAGGTCCCGGCTCTCGTCGTCGGCGTCGCCGCCCTCTGCTACCTCGGTGCCGCTGCCCTGGGGCGGCCGTGGGTGGCCTGGGCTCTCGTCCCTGCCCTCGCCGCCCTGGTGACCGTCGCGGAGCTCCTCGGCGTCGCATGGTGGGCCGCGGTGGCCGGCGCCGCCGTCGTCCTGCTCGTCGCGGGTGTGCTGCGCGGGGCGCCGCGCGCGCCGCTGTCCGCCCAGAGCGCGGCGCTCCTGGGGTTCGGGGGGCTGGCGGCGGTGGCGCTGCTTCTCGACGCGCCGAGGATCGGGCTGGCCCTCGCCGGTCTCACGCTCGCGACTCACGCCGTCTGGGACGCCGTCCACCTCCGCCGTCGCCAGGTGGTTCCCCGGTCGCTCGCGGAAGCGTGCCTCTTCCTCGACGTCCCGGCGGGCGTGGGCTTCGTCGCCCTGGCGCTGGCGGGCTGACCCGCCGTCGGCGACAGCGGTGCACCGTCCGTGCTCCCCCGCTGTCGGTGACGCCCGGCCGCCCCAGACGGTTCACCGCGCTGGGTGCGAGCGCACGCCGGGTCGAAGCTTGCGGTTCACACGTCTGCCCGCCGCAGGCGTGGGGCGGAAGGTCCTGGTGCGGCCGGCACCCGGGGCCACGAAAACCCTGTACTCCGCGTTCGTCCGGGCGCGTCGCGAGCGGATGATGGAGGTGTTCGTCGGACGAGGAGGTCCCCCATGGCGCTCACACGAACAGAAGTGTCGACCCGGGCCCGGGCCGCCGTCGGCGAGATCGAGGCGGTCACGGCGTTCTTCGCATCGCTGCGGGAGATGGAGGGCCGCGACGACGTCCTCGACCTCACGTTCGGCAACCCCCACGAGATGCCGCTCGACGGTCTTGTCAGAGCCATCACGGCGCACGTGGTGCCGCAGACGGTGGACTGGTTCGCCTACAAGGCCAACGAGAACGAGCCGCGGGAGGTCATCGCAGCCGCGCTGAGCTCGGAGCTGGGGCTTGGCTTCGCCCCCGAGGACGTCGCGCTCACCCAGGGCGCGTTCGGGGCGATCGCGCTGGCGCTGCGGCTGGTGGGCGACGCCGGCGACGAGGTGATCCTGCCGACGCCCGGGTGGTTCTGCTACGCACCGATGCTCCGCCTCGTGGACATGGTGCCGGTGAAGGCCCCGCTCGCCCCGGAGACGTACGACCTCGACCTCGCGGCCGTCGAGCGGGCGATCACGCCGCGCACGCGGTTCGTCGTCGTGAACTCCCCCGCCAACCCCACGGGCCGGGTCTACCCGCGGGAGCAGCTCGACGCGCTCGCCGACCTCCTGGAGGCCGCGTCCGCGCGGAACAGGCGCCGGATCTGGCTGCTGTCGGACGAGCCGTACCGGCGGATCCGGTTCGACGGCGTCCCCTTCGTCAGCCCGGCCGCCTGCTACCCCTGGACGCTCGTCGACTACAGCTACGGCAAGGTGCTGCTCGCGCCGGGGCAGCGCCTGGGCTACCTCGCGCTGTCGCCGCTGCTGCCGGTGCCCGAGCGCGAGGCGTTGCGAGAGGCCCTGATGCCGGTCCAGCTGGCGATGGGCTGGGGCTTCCCGGACGCGATCATGCAGTACGCCGTCGCGGACCTCGAGGACGTCTCGATCGACCTCGGCGAGCTGACCCGCAAGCGCGACCGCATGCTCGGGGCGCTCCGGAGCTCGGGGTACCGGATCGGCCGGCCGGAGGGGACCTTCTACCTCTGGGGCGACGCCCCCGGGGGCGACGCGGCCCGTTTCGTCGCCGCCCTCGCCGAGCGCGGCGTCTACGTGATGCCCGGGACGCTGTTCGACCGGCCGGAGCACTTCCGCATCAGCCTCACGGCGACGATGGACACGATCGAACGGGCGCTGCCGGCGTTCGACGACGTCGCGGCCAGGCTGGTCACATCGAGCTGAGCCGGCCGAGCCCCCGAGGTGCTCCTCACGCGGCCGTCCGGTCGCCGGGCCACCGGTGGCACGCGTGCAGACCGTCGGACTCACCGAGCATGGCCAGCGCGGCGGCGTAGCCGGCCAGCGGTGGCCGCAGGTCGACCGTCGCCGCGGCCACCGCGTCCGCCGTCCACCGCGCCGCCGCATGGCCGTCGCGCCGAGCGGTGGTCGTGGCCTTGAACGCCGCCTCGCGTCGCACCCAGTCCCGGCCGGCGTCGGGACCGGGCAGGTCGGACTCCCGCTGGACGTCGACGCCGACCGGCCCGTGCCCGCTCAGGGCGACGACGACGAGCAGGCCGGAGTGGGAGACCGACACCCACGGCACTGCCGTGCCGGGCCGGACGATCCGCGGCGCTCCGTGGGGCGCGCCGCACTCGGTGCAGGTGCGGTCGACCACCACCTGAGCCGGGTCCGTGCCCAGACGGGCGGCGACCGCCGCGCGCAGCAGGGCCGCGCCGAGCAACGACCGGCCACGGTCGGCCGGACGCTCGAGCGACTCCACCCGCGCCCGCTCGGTGTCGTCGAGCACGGCAAGCAGGTCCCGGTCCGCCGCGGCGAGGGAGGACCACCACACCTCGGCCACCCGATTACCTCCTGCTTGTATGTCCTATATAGGTAAGGCTAGCCTCACCTGCCGTGGCAACTCTGACGACCTCGGTCTCCCCACGCCCCGGCAGCACGCTGCTGCTGCCGGCGGACGCGGGGATGCGCGGGCAACCCGCTCTGCTCACCGCTTCGGGCGACGTCGTCACGTACGAGGAGCTGGGTGCCCGGGTCGCGGACGTCGCCGGCCGGCTCCCCGACGTCGCCCGGGGCCGGCGGCTCGTGCACCTGCCGCTGCGCGCTGACCTCGACAGCGTGATGGCGTACCTGGCCACCCTCGAGGCGGGTCACGTCGCGCTCGTGACCGACGACGACGACCGCACGGCCGCCATAGTCGATCGTTACCGGCCCGACGTCAGGGCGACCGGTGACCCGGCATCGCCGTTCGAGGTGACGGCGCCGGACGCCCGTCACCTCCTGCACCCCGACCTCGCGCTGCTGCTGAGCACGTCCGGCAGCACCGGGTCGCCCAAGCTGGTGCGGCTGTCCCGCACGAACCTCCTCAGCAACGCCGCCGCGATCGCCGAGGCGCTGCGGATCACCGGCGCCGACCGCGCGATCACCAGCCTGCCGCTGCACTACTGCTTCGGGCTGTCCGTCCTTCACTCCCACCTGGTGGCCGGCGCATCGGTGCTGCTGCATGACGGCTCCGTCCTGGACGAGTCGCTGTGGGACGTCGTGGACGAGCGCCGGGTCACGACGCTGGCGGTCGTGCCGCACATGGTGGAGCTCATGGAGTCCACCGGCGTGCTCGGGCGGCCGCACCCCTCGCTGCGCCTGGTGGCCCAGGCGGGGGGCCGGATGCACCCCGACCGCGTGGCTCGCACCGCCGCCCTGGGCCGTGAGAACGGTTGGGATCTGGCCGTGATGTACGGGCAGACCGAGGCCACGGCCCGGATCTGCGTGCTCGACCCCGCGCTGGTCGCCGACCACCCGGACGCCGTGGGGCGCCCCGTGGCCGGGACCTCCGTCGAGCTCGACACCTCCGTGCCCGAGGCCGCCGGCGGCTCCGGGGAGGTG
Source organism: Georgenia daeguensis (assembly GCF_039537705.1). NCBI lineage: Bacteria > Bacillati > Actinomycetota > Actinomycetes > Allobogoriellales > Allobogoriellaceae > Georgenia > Georgenia daeguensis. The sequence goes on along the minus strand of NZ_BAABBA010000012.1, from coordinate 69,352 downwards.
GTCGTGCGCGGCCCCGGCGTGATGATGGGCTACGCCGAGCATCTGGACGACCTGGCCCTGGGCGCCATGCTGACCGAGCTGCGCACGGGCGACCTGGGCCGGGTGGGGCCGGACGGCCTCCTGCGTCTGGACGGGCGTCGTTCCGGGTTCGTCAAGGTGATGGGGCTGCGCGTCGACCTCGCGACGGTCGAGCGGGCCCTCGAGTCCGCGGGCCTGAGCGCGTGCGTGGGCGGTGACGACACGGGCCTCACCGTGGCGGTCGAGCCGGAGCCGGGCACGAGCGCCACGGAGACCGCCGGCCGGGCGCGACGCCTCGCCGGCGAGGCTTCCGGCCTTGGCCCGGCGCCGGTGGCGGTCGCCGTCGTGGAGCTGCCTCGCCTGGGTAACGGCAAGGTCGACCGCCTCGGCTGTGCCGCGCTGGCGCGTGGCGGCTCGCCCGACGCCTGCGAGGAGGCACGGCTGCGCACCGCCGAGGCGGTCGGCGCCAGCCCCTCGCTCGCCGTGCGCGTGGCCCGCACCGTCGGCGACGTGCTCGGCACGGACGCCGTCGACCTGGAGCGCACCTTCGTGGAGGAGGGCGGCGACTCCCTCAGTCACGTGCAGGCCTCGGTCCGGCTCGAGGGCCTCGTCGGCCCGCTCCCCCGCGGCTGGCACCACCGCCCCCTTCTGGAGCTCGTGGAGCTGGGGCGTTCGCGCCACGCCGGCTCCCCGCCCGAGGGCGAGCCGGCGCACCGCACCGGTGCCCGTGCCGACCGGCCCGAGCGGCAGTGGTGGCGGACCGTGGAGAGCTCGGTGCTGCTGCGCGCGATCGCCGTGGTGATCATCTGCGGCTCGCACGCCGACCTCTTCCGCGTCCTGGGGGGCGCGCACACCCTCCTCGCGGTGGCGGGCTTCAACGCCGCCCGTTTCGGTCTGTCCGCCCCGACGGCGACCGGTCGCTGGCGCTCGACCGCCCGCCTCCTCGTGGGGGTCGCGGTCCCCACCATGGCGGTCGCCCTGTTCGGTCTGGTGACGCAGGACCGGTACGGGTGGGCCAACGTCGCCCTGGCCAACTGGATGCTCGGGGACGTCACCTACGGGTTCCGCAACGAGCTGTGGTTCGTCGACGCGCTCGTCGCGTGCACGCTGGTGCTCACCGCCGTCCTGTCGGTCCCGGCGGTGTCCCGCGCCTGGCTCCGCGACCCCTGGCGCGTCGCGGCCGCCGTCGCGGTCCTCGCGCTGGTGCCGCGCTTCACGGTCCTCCACCTCGGGGAGGGCGTGCTGCGCGGGATCATGCCGACCACGTTCTGGCTGTTCGCGGTCGGGGCGGCGGTGGCGCACGCCGACACTCGCCTGCGCCGCCTGGTGACCCTTGCCGTCGCCGTGGTGGGCGGAGCGACGTTCTTCCCGGACGACCCCGTGCGCAACGCCACCGTCCTGACGGGCATCGCGGTCTTGGCGTTCCTGCCGGAGGTACGTGTCCCCGCGCGGCTGGTTCCTCTGATCGGCCTCCTCGCGGCCGCCTCGCTCTACGTCTACCTCGTCCAGTTCCAGGTCCTCGGCCTCATCGCCAGCCCGCTGGGCGCCACCGTCGCGGCCGTCGCCGCCGGCTGCCTGCTGTGGCGTCTGGCTGACCGCCCGGTGCGGCGCCTGCAGGACCTGGTGCCCCGGTCGGCCCGGTGAGACGGGAGACCCGGCTCCGCTCCGCCGTCGGGCCGTCCTCGCCGCCCCGCTGACCCAGGGGTGCGCCAGCGCCGAGGCTCGACCAGGCGTCGTGGACGCCTCGCCGAACCCCCTGGCGCCACCGGCGGTCAGAGGTCACGCTGGCAGCATCGAGGACACGCCCGTCCCGGGAGCCGTCATGCGAACAGATGCCGACCGCGAGCTCGTCCGTGACGACGGCGGCGCGCACCACCGGTCGCCCTCCTCCGACGGGCGTGACGGCGCGGGCGCCCGCGGGGTCCGCCGGATCGTCGTGGGCTCCCTGCTGGCCGGACCGGTCCTCGCCGGCGTCCTGACCATGGTCGCCTTCGGCGGGGCGGACGAGCCCGTCATCACCGGGGCGGCGCTGCTGGGCCTCGGGCTCGGCTGGGCCCTGCTGGCGGTCCTGTCCGTGCGGATGACCGACCACCCTCAGCGCTGGGCCCTGGTCCCGGCCGCCGCCATGACGGCGACCGGTCTGGCCCTGATCATCCTCGCGCCCGGCAACCGCGGTCTCACCATGGCGGGGTGGGTCTGGCCCCCTGTCCTGCTTGCCCTGGCCGTCTGGGTGAGCGTGCGTGTGCGCCGCTCGACACCCGCTCGAGGCGGCCGGTGGGCCCTCTACCCCGTCGCGGTCCTCATGGCCGCTGCCGCCGCGGGGGGCATGGTCACCACGATCGGCGTGGCGTCCGCCGGCCGCGGCGACCCGGCGCCCGGGACGACCTACGACGTGGGCGGCCACCGGCTCCACCTGCACTGCACCGGGTCTGGCAGCCCCACCGTCGTGCTGCAGAGCGGCCAGGGGGAGTTCTCCCCGCACTGGAGCCTCGTCGCGCCGGCCGTCAGCCGCACCACCCGGGTGTGCGCCTACGACCGCGCCGGGCAGGGCTGGAGCGACGACGTGCCACGGGCGCAGGACGGGTTCCAGGCGGCCGCCGATCTGGACACGCTGCTCGACGCCGCCGGCGAGGCCGGGCCGTACGTGCTCGCCGGCCACTCGATCGGCGGCGCACACTCCATGGCCTTCGCCGCCCGGTATCCCGAGCAGGTCGCGGGAGTGGTTCTGCTCGACGCGTCCAACCTCTACGCGACTCCGGCCGGCGGCGTCTCCCCGGGCCTCGACACTCTCGGCCCGATCGCGCTGCTGCCCAGCGCGGCACGCCTGGGGCTGGGCTACCTCCTGCCGGGCTCCGAGACCGACCTGCCCGAGGGAGCGGCGCGACAGGCGGAGGCGTTCGCGGCGAGCCCCCGGGGCTGGCGCAACTACCGCGACGACTTCGCCACCATGCCCGCGCTGTTCAGCCAGGCCCAGCAGCTGACCACCCTCGGCAGCATGCCGCTCGTCGTCCTCACCAGCACCGGGGAGCAGCACGCCGAGGGCTTCGCTGACGCCCACGACCGGATGATGTCGCTGTCCACCGCCAGCAGCCACCGCTTCACGGAAGCGACGCACGCCGGCGTGCTCGACGACCGGCGTGGTGCCGGCGCGTCGGCACGCGCCATCACCGACGTCGTCACCGCTGTCCGCACAGGTGAGCATCTCCCGCCGGACTGAACCCGGACTCGCCGCCGGTCCCGCCTCCGGAGCTCCCGCCTCGCACCGGCGCCCGGCCTCCGGGCGCCGCAGATCCGCGCAGGCTCACTCGTCCCAGCCCGCGGCCACCGCGCTCGCAGCTGGCCCGGAGGCGGGTACGACGCCGGGAAAGGTCGCGAACTCGGGACCGGCGCCAGACGCCCGCCCCCGACGGTCGGCCGGGCCGGCACCGCCCAGCAGGACGCGGGTGAGGGCGCCGCCGTCCGCCATCATCTCCTCCAGCGACGTACGAAGGTCGTCGTCGCTGACCTCTCCCTGGCGCTCCACCGCACGGAGCACCGACCGGCGGACGAGCTCCTTGGCGAACGAGGCGGTCGTGCCTTCGGCGCCCACCGCGACCTCGTCGAGGACGTCCGGGCCGAACGGCAGCTCCGCGGCGTAGAGGTCCAGCAGCGCGCGCCGGGCCCGCGCGTCGGGCAGCGGGATCTCGACGGCGAGGTCGACGCGGCCGGGCCGCTGCGCGAGCGCCGGCTCCAGCACGTCCGCCCGGTTCGTGGTGAGGAGGAAGACGACGTCGCAGTCGGCGGCGAGGCCGTCGAGCGCGTCCAGCACCTCGAAGAGCAGCGGCGAGGAGGAGAAGTGGCCGCGCTCCTCGGCGACGAGGTCGCAGTCCTCGAGCACGACGATCGCCGGCTGCAGCGCACGGGCGGTGTCCGCCGCCTGGGTGACGAGCTGCAGCGAGAGGCCGGACAGCAGGATGACCGTCGAGTCCTGGGCCGCGCCGACGAGGTGGCGCACCGTGTGGGTCTTGCCCGTGCCGGGCGGGCCGTAGAGCAGCACGCCGCGCTTGAGGTGCTGCCCGGCCGCAGCGAGCTCGGCGCGGTGCCGGCCGATGCCGAGCACGTGCCGCTCCACCCGGGCGAGCAGGCCCTCGGGGAGGACGACCTCCGCGGCGGACACCGTCGGCCGCCGGACGAACGTGACCCCGCCCGCGCCCGGCTCGTAGTGCGAGGTCGTGAAGGTGACCACCTGCCCGCGCAGCACGCTGTGCACGTTCATCGCCTCGCGGATCTCGGCGAGGACACCGGCCGCCACGCCGTCGGCGGCCGCGAGGACCTCGAGCTGCGGCGCGCTCCCGAACTGCGGCCGGCCGCTGGAGAAGAACGACGGGGACGCCGTCGCAGCGGAAGAGGTGCAGCCCGTAGCTGACGGTCGCACGCTCCTCGTCGGGACCGGTCGCGACCGTGGTGTAGTCGACCGGCCCGAGCGGGAACTGCCCCCACTGCCCGGCGACCTGCAGGATCTCCGACAGCCCGTTGTGCCAACGCTGGTCCCCGCCGCCGACACCCAGCAGCGCGCCGCCGCCGTGGCCGGCGACCACGCGCTCGATCGCGACGTCGGCGTCCGCGATCCGGAGCGGGCTGACCATCTCGGTCAGCACCGCGAGGCTGCGTGGGTCCACGCCGAGATGGGCCTCGAGGGCGGGCAGCAGCGGTTCGCGCCCTCGGGCGTGGTCGGCCTCCGCCTGCCGCTGCGCCAGCTGGCTCAGGCTCTGGAACGAGCGGAGGAAGGACGCGACGTCGGATTCGGACGCTTCGAGACCCATGGCCGGATCCTGCCAGTCCGGCTCGGCCAGGCGCAGCGGTATGGGCGCGGGTGTGTGCGCCGACGAGCGGAGCGATCACCGGGCCCGGAGGATGGCGGTCATGACCGCGCTCCTGTGGCTCCGCCGGGATCTCCGGCTGCACGACCTTCCGGCGCTGGTCGCGGCGCACGAGGCGGGCGGCGACGTCCTGCCGGTGTTCGTCGCGGACCCGACGCTGCTGGCCTCGGCGGGCCCGGTGCGCCGGGCCCACCTGTCCGCGGCCCTGGCTGCCGCCCGGGAGTCCTTCGACGGCGCGCTGGTGGTGCGCGTGGGCCGTCCGGAGGCCGAGATCCCGGGCCTGGTGCGGGAGGTCGGAGCCGCGAGCGTCCACGTGAGCCGGGAGAGCACGCCGTACGGGCGGCGCCGCGACCGCCGCGTCGAACGCGCTCTGGGCGACGTCCCGCTCGTGGCGACGGGCACGCCCTACGCCGTCGGGCCCGGGGTGGTGCGCAAGGCCGACGGCGAGCCGTTCCGGGTGTTCACGCCGTTCTCCCGCGCCTGGCAGGAGCACGGCTGGCCCTCCCCTGCGCCGGTCCCCGCCCGCGTGGCGTGGCGCCGGACCGTCGAGTCGGCTCCGCTGCCGTGGGACAAGGACCCGGCCACCGCCGTCGTGCCCACCGGTGAGGACGCGGCCCTGGCCCGGTGGGAGGAGTTCCTCGAGCAGGACCTCGCCGACTACGACCGCACCCGCGACCGCCCGGACCTGAACGCCACGTCCCAGATGTCCGTGCACCTCAAGTACGGCACGATCCACCCGCGCACGATGCTCGCCGACGTCGCCGCCCACCCCGCCGGGCGGTCGAAGGGGGCGCAGCGGTTCGTGGCCGAGCTGTGCTGGCGAGAGTTCTACGCCGACGTGCTCTGGCACCGCCCGGACTCCGCCTGGGCGGACCTGCGCGAGGACCTGCGCGGCATGGACTACGAGGACGCGGCGGGCGCCGCGGCGGACCACGTCCGGGCGTGGGAGCAGGGGCGGACGGGATATCCCTTCGTCGACGCCGGCATGCGGCAGCTCCTCACCGAGGGGTGGATCCACAACCGCGTGCGCATGGTCGTGGCGAGCTTCCTCCTCAAGGACCTGCACGTCTGGTGGCCCCACGGCGCGCGGTACTTCCTCGAGCATCTCCGCGACGGCGACGTCGCCTCGAACAACCACGGCTGGCAGTGGGTGGCGGGCACCGGCACGGACGCCGCGCCTTACTTCCGGGTGTTCAACCCGGTCACCCAGGGCCAGCGCTACGACCCCGACGGGGAGTACGTCCGCCGGTACGTGCCCGAGCTCGCTCACATCCCCGGCGCCGCGGTGCACGAGCCGTGGCGGGTGCCCGACGGTCTCACCCGCGGGTATCCCGACCGGATCGTCGATCACGCGGAGGAGCGGGCCGAGGCGCTCCGGCGCTACGAGGCCGCGCGGCGGTGAGCGACGGAACGAGTTCGACTATCGGCTTCCCTGTGACCGGCGTCCGCTCGCCTCAGACAGGGCGCACACCCCGTAGCCCCGTGCGAGGGCTTGTCGGGGGTAGCGCTCGGTTTTTACACTGATGGCGGCAGTGACTCATGCGATGACGGATTGGGGCGAGCTGCCATGGACGCCGTTCCTCGGTGGACGCTCAAGGGCGACTGGTTCGACGTCTGCAGCTGCGACGTCCCGTGTCCCTGCGAGTTCGCGCAACCTCCCACAGGGAACCGTTGCGTGGGGGTCCTCGCGTGGCACGTTCGCGACGGCTCCTACGGTGAGGTTGACCTCTCCGATCTGAACGTCCTTGCTGTCGCAGACTTCGAGGGCAACATCTGGGCGGGCGCCAGGACGAACATGGCCCTCTTCTTCGACGAGCGGTCGGACGAGCCCCAGCGAGAGGCTCTGAGCATGATCTTCGGTGGGTCCGCCGGTGGATGGCCGGCCGGCTTCGCCGATCTGATTGGGGATCTCAGGGGCAAGGAGTACTCGACGGTGCGCGTCGAGGTCGCCGCGGACCTCTCGCGTTGGCGAGCAGAGGTGCCGGGGCGGGTGACGGTGGAGGCCGAGGCACTCACTGGACCGACGACGCCTCCTGGGACCCGTGTCCAGCTCGTGAACCCGCCGGGATCCGAGGTCGGTCCGGGCGGTGTCGCCACCTGGGGCGTGTCGACGAGTGCGGTCGTCGACGTTCCTGACTACCCCCTGTCGTTCGAGTGGGGTGCCGGCCGCTCGAGCAAGCACATCCCCTTCGAGTGGAGCGGCCCGGACCAGTGAGCACGGCCGGGCGGGCGGCCGGGCCTTCGGCGACGAAGGCCGACCCCCTCGCAGCCCTGTCACGCGGCGTGCTCATCGGCGCAACCCTCTGGCTCCTGACGCTTGCCGGCGTGGCATGGGCGCTCGTCGCTCGGTCGACGGCGATGCACGGGATGGTCGACGGGCTGGCGCAGGTGGCCGCGCCTATGGCCATGACGCTCGCCGCACCGACATTCCTGGGCATGTGGGTCGGGATGATGGTCGCGATGATGTTTCCGACCGCTGTGCCGCTCGTCGCCGCTCACCGCCTCGTCGGCAGGCGACGCGGCGACTCGCCTTGGACGACGGCGGCGCTCGTCGCGGGATATCTCTCGACGTGGTCCGTAGCTGGGGTGGTCCCCTTCGCCGTTCTCGTGCTGCTCCGCGATGTCGCTACGGGCGGCGGGGAAACTGAGTGGCTTCCCGTCGCCGCCGGGGGCATCCTCGTCGCCGCGGGGCTCTACCAGTTCACTGGCTGGAAGACCGTTTGTCTGCGCACGTGCCGCAGCCCTCTGGCCTTCGTCGCCCGCCACGACTTCGCCGGCGGAGCGCGATCAGCGGTACGCGCCGGGTTCCTCCAGGGGACGTACTGCCTGGGGTGTTGCTGGGCACTCATGACCGTGCTTCTCGTCGTCGGGCTCATGAACCTTCTCTGGATGGCGGTGCTGAGCCTCGTCTTCATCGGTGAGAAGGTCTGGCGGAGGGGCTGGGCGTTGCCGAGGTTCGTCGGTGTCGCCCTCGTCGGGCTCGGAGTGGCGATCGCGCTCCACCCGCCGCTGCTCGGCGTGGTCGCCGAGATTCCGGACCTTGGCACCACGTCGTCGATGTGAGCCAGGCAGCAATCGCTCGCCGGGAACCGCCTGCGCAGCACGACTCCAGCGGCGGGCTGACGGCCGACCGTCAGCCCGCCAGCGCGGTTCAGCGAGCGCCGTCCCGGCTCCGGAGCGGCGGATCGTAGACGCTGGCCAACCGGCCCAGCGTGAGGGCGCCGAGCAGCAGCCCGACGTCGCGCAGCGCGACGTCGTAGAAGCCGGGGTAGGTCAGCAGGTTGACCACGATGCCGGCGAGCCACAGGGCGACGACGTACGCGCAGTATCGAGGCTTCAGCGCCACCAGGACGCCCGCGACGACCTCGACCACGCCGACGATCAGCATGGCCGTGTGTGCGCTGAACGGCAGCAGCGCCACGATCCAGGGAGCGAGGTAACCATCCCAGTCGGCCAGCACGTTGGCGAACTTGTCCAGGCCGAAGACGATCGGCAGGACGGCGAAGCCCACCCGCAGCATGACGAACGCACCGTAGGCGGGCTCGGTCCGGACCCGCTCCATCCCCCCGGCCCGTTCCGGCAGTGTCGGAGCGGCGCCGGCAACACTTGCATCCATCGGTATCCCCTACTCACATCGCACGGACCACGATCGAGAGCCGTGACGTCGTCCCGGCTGGAGAGCTCATCGGCAGCGACGCCGACGAACGACAGGGGCATCCAGAGAATCCACCGGCCTGCGCCTTCTCAGGACCCGGCGGCCCCTGGTCGCACCACCAGACAGGACGACCGTAAGTCGCGAGCCACCTAGCGTCAACGAATCTTGTTTTTAGAAGACAGGCGCGTGACTCGTGGTCTGTACCGAGCAGTCCCACGCGGCAGATGTCGTCCCCGCGGGGACCGCCTCACGGGCATCGCCGGGCTGTGCCCCCCGGTCACGTCTGGTCCCCGCCCCCGGCGAGCGGACTCGTACCCGCGGACCGTCGGCTCCTCGGCCCGCCGGGCACGCCGAACCGATTCAAGGGGACCATCAGGGAGACAGCGATGACGGATCAGGTTTCGACAGTGCCGCCGAGAGTTGCGGCGAGGCGCCACTGCCAGCCCGGCGGTGGTCGACCGGTCTTCTGCCCAAGACCCTCTCTTCTTCTTCTAGCGCGCCATGTCCACGAACCGCGAGTAGTGGCCCTGGAACGCGACGACGATCGTGTCGGTCGGACCGTTGCGGTGCTTGGCCACGATGATGTCGGCCTCGCCGGCGCGCGGGGACTCCTTCTCGTAGGCGTCCTCGCGGTGCAGCAGCATGACCACGTCGGCGTCCTGCTCCAGCGAGCCCGACTCACGCAGGTCGCTCATCATCGGCTTCTTGTCGGTGCGCTGCTCGGGACCACGGTTCAGCTGCGCGACGGCGATGACCGGCACCTCGAGCTCCTTGGCGAGCAGCTTCAGGGCGCGGGAGAACTCCGAGACCTCCTGCTGGCGGCTCTCGACCCGCTTGCCCGAGCTCATGAGCTGGAGGTAGTCGACGACGACGAGGCGCAGGTTGTGCTTCTGCTTGAGCCGGCGGCACTTCGCCCGGATCTCCATCAGCGACATGTTCGGGCTGTCGTCGATGAACATCGGCGCCTCGGACACGCGGCTCATCGCCGTCGCCATGCGGGTCCAGTCCTCCTCGCGCATGGTGCCCTTGCGCATGTTCTGCAGCGGCACCTGCGCCTCGGCGGAGAGCAGTCGCATGGTGATCTCGGTGCGACCCATCTCCAGGGAGAAGATGACCGAGGTCTGCCCGTGCTTGATCGACGCCGAGCGGCAGATGTCCAGCGCGATGGTCGACTTACCGATGGCCGGCCGGGCCGCGATGATGATCATCTGCCCGCCGTGCAGGCCGTTGGTCAGCGCGTCGAGGTCGGCGAAGCCGGTGGGCACGCCGATCATCCCCTCGCCGCGGTCGGCGGCTGCTTCGATCTCCTCCATCGTCGGGTTGATCGTGTCCCGCAGCGGCACGAAGTCCTCGCTCGTGCGCCGCTCGCTGACCGCGTAGACCTCGGCCTGGGCGTTGTTGACCAGGTCCTCCACGTCGCCGCCGTCGGTGGCGTAGCCGAGCTGGACGATGCGGGTCCCTGCCTCGACCAGGCGGCGCAGCACCGCCTGCTCGCGCACGATGCGGGCGTAGTAGCCGGCGTTCGCCGCAGTCGGCACCGAGGAGATCAGGGTGTGCAGGTACGGCGCCCCGCCGATCCGGGCGATCTCGCCGCGCTTGGTCAGCTCGGCGGCCACCGTGACGGCGTCCGCCGGCTCCCCGCGCCCGTACAGGTCGAGGATCGCCTCGTAGATGAACTCGTGGGCCGGACGGTAGAAGTCGTTGCCGCGGAGCTCCTCGACGACGTCGGCGATCGCGTCCTTGGAGAGCAGCATGCCGCCCAGCACGCTCTGCTCCGCCGCGACGTCCTGGGGAGGAGTCCGGTCGAACCCCTCCCGACCGTTGGTCGCCGTGCGTTCGTCCGCGATCGTCACCCGATGTCCTCCCTCAAGCCTTGCCCAGGTCTACCGTCCGTCGCCCACATCTGGATCGACCAACCCCAGCCTGCGCCCACGCGAGGTTAGGCCCCTGCCGCCGTCCACACCGAATGCCGTCTGTGCACAGAGCCGCCCTATCCTGTGGACCGTCTGTGGAGCCCCGGTCCGACGTTGTGCACAGCCGGGGATAACTCTGTGGGTATCGCCCGGCGGAGACGCCGGAACGCGCCAAAACGCCTCCCTGGGTGTGTGCACACACTGTGGAGAAAAACTGGAACGGAGATCGGTGGACGACACTCCCGACATGCTGGCCGACCCTCGACACCTACGTGAGGGTCACCGTCCGAAAGGGCGGGCGCTCGACCGGCAGATCCTGGCCCTGGCCGTCCCGGCCTTGGGGGCGCTCGTCGCCGAACCGCTCTTCGTGCTCATCGACTCGGCGATGGTCGGGCACCTCGGCACCGCAGAGCTCGCCGGTCTCTCCCTGTCGTCCACGCTGCTGACCACGGCCGTCGGCATCTTCGTCTTCCTCGCCTACGCCACCACCGCCGCCACCGCCCGCAGGGTCGGTGCCGGCGACCGCGCCGGCGGCGTCTCCGCCGGAATCGACGGCATGTGGCTCGCCGTCGTGCTCGGCTCCCTCACCGCGGGCGGGCTCCTCCTCGCCGCGCCGTGGCTCGTGGCGGCGATGGGGGCGCCGGCGGCCGTCGAGCCCCACGCCGTCGCCTACCTGCGCTGGTCCGCGCCGGGCCTGGTGGGCATGCTTCTGGTGCTGGCCGCGACCGGCACCCTCCGCGGCCTGCTGGACACCCGCACGCCCTTCGTCGTCGCCGTGGCGGGCGCGGTGTCCAACATCGGCCTCAACGCCCTCTTCATCTACGGCCTCGGCATGGGGGTGGCCGGGTCGGGCCTGGGGACCGCCACCGCCCAGACCGCGATGGGCCTGGCGCTCGTCCTGGTCGTGCTGCGCAGGGCCCGCGGCATCGGCGTCTCCCTCCGCCCCCGTGGCGCCGGCATCTGGTCAGCGGCCCGCTCCGGCGCGCCGCTGCTGGTGCGGACCCTGACGCTGCGCGGCGCCATCCTCGCGACCGTCGCCGTCGCCACCTCCCTCGGTGCCGTGAGTCTCGCGGCACACCAGGTGGTCAACGCGATGTGGGGGCTCGCCGCCTTCGCGCTCGACGCCCTGGCGATCGCCGCCCAGGCGATGGTCGGTCAGGCCCTCGGCGCCGGCGACCCCGGCCACGTCCGCGCGCTCATGCGCCGCTGCCTGCAGTGGGGCACGGCCGCCGGCGCCCTCCTCGGTGTTCTCTTCGCCGCGGCGGGCTGGTGGCTGGCACCGCTGTTCACCGGCGACGACGACGTCCGCCTCGCCGCCGCCGTCGGCCTCGCCGTGGCCGGGGCCTGCCTGCCGGTGGCGGGCTGGGTCTACGTGCTCGACGGCGTCCTCATCGGGGCCGGGGACGGCCGTTACCTCGCCTGGGCGGGGGTGCTCACGCTGGTCGTCTACCTCCCGCTGGCGTGGGCCGTCCAGGAGTTCGCCCCCGACGGCGCAGCCGGGCTCGCGTGGCTGTGGGCGGCCTTCGGCGGCGCCTTCATGACGGCGCGCGCGATCACCACCGGCCTGCGGGCGCGTGGCACGTCCTGGATGGTGCTCGGCACCGGACGCTGACACCGACGGCGGGCCCCTACCCGCCGGCCGCCCGGGCTCCTAGGCTGACCGGGGAGCGACGGCGCACACCAGGAGGATCGACCATGCAGAAGATCCAGCCCAACCTCTGGTTCGACACCCAGGCCGAGGAGGCCGCCCGGTTCTACGTCGAGGTGTTCGGCGAGGGTAGCGGCATCGGCGTCATCACCCGCTACGGCCCCGACACCCCCGGACCCGAGGGGACCGTCATGACGGTCGACTTCCAGCTGCGTGGCCAGTGGTTCACCGGCATCAACGGCGGCCCCCAGTTCCCGTTCACCGAGGCCGTCTCGTTCGCGGTCAACTGCGCCGACCAGGCGGAGATCGACTACTTCTGGGACCGGCTGGTCGAGGGCGGGGAACCCGGCCCGTGCGGCTGGCTGAAGGACCGCTACGGCCTCTCGTGGCAGGTCGTGCCGGCGGACTGGTACGACATGCTCGAGGACCCGGACCCCGAGAAGGTCCGGCGCGTCACACAGGCGATGCTGGCGACGCAGGGGAAGTTCGACCTCGCGCAGCTCCGCGCCGCCTTCGACGGCACGGCCCAGCCGCAGCCCCGCCGCGCGTGACGCCGCGGGCGCCCAGACGGCTCCGGCCCGGTCCCACAGGGGGACCGGGCCGGAACGGGTGACGGACAGCCCGGGCGGCTCACGCCGTCGGGAGGTCCGCCGGTGTCACTGGGCGGGGACGACCTGGACGTCGACCGTCGCCTGGACGTCCTCGTGCAGGCGCACGTGGACCTTGTGCTCGCCGACAGCCTTGATCGGGGCCGGGACCTCGATCTTGCGACGGTCGAGCTGCGGGCCGCCGGCGGCCTTGACGGCCTCGGCGATGTCCGCGGTGGTCACGGCGCCGAAGAGGCGGCCGTTCTCGCCGGAACGGACGGCGATGGTGACCGGGTTGGCCTGCAGACGGTCACGGACGTCGCGGGCCTCCTCGATCGTGTGGATCGCGCGGGCCTTGCGGGCCGCCTGGATCTGGTCGACCTGCTTCTGGCCGCCCTTGGTCCAGCGGGTGGCGAGGCCACGCGGGACGAGGTAGTTACGGGCGTACCCGTCCTTGACCTCGACCACGTCGCCAGCGGCGCCGAGACCGGAGACCTCGTGGGTCAGGATCAGCTTTGCCATGATGTGCCTCCCTGGCCTCAGCGAGCCGAGCTCGAGTAGGGCAGCAGAGCCATCTCGCGGGCGTTCTTGACGGCCTTGGCGATGAGTCGCTGCTCCTGGACGGACACGCCGGTCACGCGACGGGCGCGGATCTTGCCGCGGTCGGAGATGAACTTCCGAAGCAGCGCGGTGTCCTTGTAGTCGACGTTCTCGATCTTGGCCGACTTGAGCGGGTTGGCCTTCTTCTTGGGCTTGCGAAGAACAGGCTTCGCCATGGTGGTACTCCTCGATGTTCTGCGGGCGGCGCCGGGCGCCGCACCGGAAGGTCTGACTTAGAAGGGGGGCTCGTCGTTGAACGCGCTCGAGCCGCCCGTGGCCCAGGGGTCGTCGGCCTGGCCGCCGCCGGGGGCGGAGAACCCGCCGCCCTGCTGCTGACCGCCGCCGGCGCGCGCGCCGGCGAAGCCGCCCTGGTTGCCACCGTTGTAGCCGCCCTGACCACCGGAGCCGCCGCCGAAGCCGCCGCCGCCGCGCTGGGAGCGCGTGACCTTGGCCGTGGCGTAACGCATGGAAGGACCGACCTCGTCGACGTGCATCTCCACGACCGTGCGCTTCTCGCCCTCACGGGTCTCGAAGGACCGCTGCACGAGCCGGCCCTGCACGATCACGCGGGTGCCCTTGGTCAGCGACTCGGCGACGTTCTCCGCGGCCTCGCGCCAGATCGAGCAGCGCATGAACAGGGTCTCCCCGTCCTTCCACTCGTTGGCCTGGCGGTCGAAGGTGCGCGGCGTGGACGCCACGGTGAAGCTGGCCACGGCCGCCCCCGACGGGGTGAAACGCAGCTCGGGGTCCGCCGTCAGGTTTCCGACGACGGTGATGACGGTCTCGCCTGCCATGCGTGTGCTCCCTGGGTCAGGTGGTGCTCAGTGAGCGGGTGCTCAGTGAGCGTCCGGGCGGATGAGCTTGGTGCGCAGAACGGCCTCGTTCAGGCCGAGCTGGCGGTCGAGCTCCTGGGCGACGTCCGGCGTGGTGGTCATGTTGACCACCGCGTAGATGCCCTCGGAACGCTTCTTGATGTCGTAGGCAAGACGGCGCTTGCCCCAGATGTCGACGTTGTCGACGGTGCCACCGGTCTTGACGACCGTGAGCAGCTTGTCGAGCGACGGGGCGACGGTGCGCTCGTCGACCTCCGGGTCGAGGATGATCATCAGTTCGTACTGACGCATGCTTGTTACCCACCTCCTCTGGACTTGGCGGTCACGGTCTCTCCGTGACAGGAGGGCTTGCAGCGTGCTGCGGTCCCGCGCGCCGGCGCAGGTGCGTGACGGTGGGGACCAACGGACAACAGTACCGTAGCGAGCCCGCCTGCCAGGCCGCGAACCTCGTCACATTCCTGTGGACGACGGCGCCGGCCGGGCTTTCGTGGACGACGGCGCCGGCCGGGCTTGCGACTCCTCCACCGACAGAACAACGGTGAGGATCCGATGCTCCTGGAGCATCGGATCCTCACCGTTGTCGTCGTGGTGGCGTTTCGCTGCCGGCGGGCGGGTCAGCTGTTGGCGCCGGCCCAGTCCTGCCACCAGAGCCCGGCGGCGTCGTTGGAGCCGTCACCGGCACCGGCACCCGCCCCGTTCTCGCCACCGCCCGCGGGCGGCTGGAGGATCTCGCCCGGCCCCGTCGGCTCGTCGGCCGGTTCGGTCGGGGTCGGCTCGGGCTCCGGCGTCGGCGTGGGCGTCGGGGCCGGCGTCGGCGTCGGGGTCGGCGTCGGCGTGGGCGTCGGCGTCGGGGTGGGGGTCGGCGTGGGCGTCGGCGACGGCGTGGGGCTCGGCGTCGTCGGCTCGGGCTCCGGCGCCGGGACGTAGGTGGGCCGCTCCGGCTCGGAGCGCTCCGGGAACTCCTGGACCTCCATGCCCTCGGTGGCCACGAGCATGTAGTCGGTCCAGATCTGGGTGGGGTACGTCCCGCCGGCGATCGTGTTGATGCCGCCGAAGCCGCTGAGGACCTCCTCGGTACCGTCCTCACCCGTCTGGAACATCGCAACGGTCGTGGACAGCTGCGGGACGTAGCCGGAGAACCACGCCGAGCGGTACGCGTTCGACGACCCCGTCTTCCCGGCCGCCGGGCGGCCGATGACGCTGGCCGCCTCGGCGGTGCCACGCTCCACGACCTGGCTCATCGCGTACGTCGCGTCCGCCATGACCTGCTGGTCGAACACCCGCTCGCCCTCGGTGTTCGCGGTGAAGACGGTGTTCCCGTCGGAGTCCTTCACCTCCGAGACGATGTGAGTCTCGTGGCGCACGCCCTGCGCGGCGAAGGTCGCGTACGCCGTCGCCGTGTCGATCGGGTGCGGCGAGGCGGGGCCGAGCACGTTCGACGGCGTGGCCACCAGGCCGGGGGTGTCCTCGGGGATGCCCGCGCGGGTGGCGACGTCGACCGTCTTGTCCGGCCCGACCTCCACGTTCATCTGCGCGTAGACGGTGTTGACCGAGTCCTTCGTCGCCTCGACGATGTCGATCCGGCCGCGGTTGTAGCTGTCGTAGTTGGAGACGGGAACGTCGTAGCCCTCGATCTCCATGTCGTCGTAGCTGAGGTAGGTGTCGTCCAGCGTCTTGCCGTTCTCCAGCGCCGCGATCAGCGTGAACGGCTTGAACGTGGACCCGCCCTGCGCCACGGACTGCGTCGCGTCGTTCTGGGGCTGGGAGACGTAGTCGGGACCGCCGTACAGCGCGACGACGCCGCCCGTGGCGGGGTCGATCGACACCAGCGCCACGTGGTTGTTCTCGGGGCGGTCGTCGGGGAGGTTGTCGACCGCCTGGACGGCGGCCTCCTGGTTGCGCTGGCTGATCGTGGTGACGATGTCGAGGCCGGAGGTGTCGATCTCCTCCTCGGTCATGCCGGCCTTGTTGACCAGCTCGTTGCGCACCATCGTCAGCAGGTAGCCGTTGGGCCCGCCGTAGATGTTCTCGGTGGCCGGCTCGACCGTCTGGGGGTACTGGGCGGCCGCCCGCTCCTCGGCGGTGATCCAGCCGTCCTCGACCATGAGGTTCATGACCCGGTTCCAGCGCTCCTCGGCCTGGTCGGGACTGACCGCCGGGTCCCAGGCGCTCGGCGCCGGGATGATGCCGGCGATGAGCGCGGACTCAGCGATCGTCAGCTCGGCCGCCGGCTTGCCGAAGTACGCCTGGGCGGCCTTCTCGATGCCGTACGCGCCGCGGCCGAAGTAGATGGTGTTGAGGTAGTTCTCGAGGATCTCGCTCTTGGTCTGCGACTGGTCGATCTTCAGCGCGAGGATGGTCTCCTTGAACTTGCCGAAGTAGCTCGTCGTGGTGCCGACGTAGTACCGCTCGACGTACTGCTGGGTCAGCGTGGAGCCACCCTGGGTGGGCAGCCCGCGCACGTTGTTCCACAGGGCACGGACGAGGCCCTTGGGGTCGACACCGTTGTTCTCGTAGAACCGCCGGTCCTCGGAGGCGATGACCGCGGCCGGGACGTGCTCGGGCAGGGTGTCGAGCGCGACGACCTGGCGGTCCACCTCGGAGAACTGGCCCATCGGGGTCTCGCCGTCGGCGTAGTAGACGGTCGTCGACTGCGCCAGCGCGAAGTCGTCCGGCTCGGGGACCTCGGTGGTGGCGTAGGCGAACGCGAAGATCCCCGCCCCGATCGCGACCAGGGTGAGGAACGCTCCGAGCACCACGCGCCAGCTGGGCAGCCAGCGCTGGACCGGCCCCTTGCCCGCCCGGGGGTAGTTGAGGAAGCGCTTCTTCTGCGTCCTCGACGCCGGGCGCCGGGGCGACGCCGGGCGTCGGCCCGGGGTTCGAGAGGGTTGACGTGCCACGCGGTTCAGCCTTTCACCGTGCCGCACGCCGGTCCTTCGTGGAGTGCGGTCCCGTGCGCCCCGGCCGGCCGGGCGCATGCACGGCCCAGCTGCCCGCCGGGGCAGATCAATCCACAAGTATGCGGCCTTGGGCCACGAAGCGTCTGTATAGGGCGCCACACTGCGGTGCGGCTCACAGCGCCGCTGGCTCCCAGCGCCCGTGTCGCGACCTGCGGCACCCGTCTCACAGCGACACCCGTCTCACAGCGCCACCCGGCACCCGGCACCCGGCACCCGGCACAGCGACCACCCGGCGCCGGCTCGAGCGCGGGCGCGCCGCTGCTCTTCACGGGTCCCGGCACCGCCGCTGACCTCCCTGGCGACACTCACGTCGTCATGGACTCCCGCGATATATCGTTGCGATATATTGCGGTGCTACACAGCCGCCGGTGACACCGCAGCGGCCGACGGACGGAGAGCAGTGAGCGCACGGACGCGGGTGCTGGAGCTGGCCATCCTTGGCCGGCTCAGCGAGGCCCCGATGCACGGCTACGAGCTGCGCAAGCACCTCAACGCCACCCTCGGTGCGTTCCGCACGCTCTCCTACGGCTCGCTCTACCCCGCCCTGCGCTCGCTCACCGAACGAGGGCTCATCACCGCCGCCGAGCCCACCTCGGCGCCGCTCGGCGGACGGCGGGGCCGCATCGTCTACGAGCTGACCGACGCCGGCCGCGAGCACCTCGAGAAGTCTCTCGCCGTCGCCGAGCCGGCCGCCTGGGACGACGACGCCTTCGACGTCCGCTTCACCCTCTTCGGCAGCACCGACGCGACCACCCGGCTGCGCATCCTGGAGGGCCGGCGCGCGAGGATGGTCGAGC
Organism: Georgenia daeguensis; assembly: GCF_039537705.1. NCBI lineage: Bacteria > Bacillati > Actinomycetota > Actinomycetes > Allobogoriellales > Allobogoriellaceae > Georgenia > Georgenia daeguensis. Next base: position 51,482 of record NZ_BAABBA010000012.1, on the reverse strand, counting down.
GGCAGGAGAACCTCCGCCAGACCTTCGGGCGCACCTCGCGCCGGATGGACGCCTACACCGCCGAGCTGGCGCGCCACGGGCTCGAGCAGGTCGAGCGTGAGGTCCAGTGGCTCGAGCGCGTGATCGACACCGAGCGCGGCACCCGCGGTGCGCTGGACTACCGCTCGCTGCCCGTCGACCGGGACGGTGGTCCGAGCCGCACGTCGAGCGTCCCACGGTCCGACGGCTCATCGGCGGCCTCCGAGCCGGGCACCGCGGCCGGCGACACGACGACCGGCGGCAGCTCCGCCGTCGTCCACAAGACCGACGGCACGACCGCCGTCCCACGGACCGGCGGCAGCCCCGCCGTCCTCCACAGGAAGAGGGGCGGGAGCGCCGCCGGCGCGAGCGCCTTCATCGATGTCCCACCACCAACCAAGGAGCAAGCATGAGTGCTATCCGCGTCGCGATCGTCGGCGTCGGGAACTGCGCGTCCTCGCTGGTCCAGGGCGTGCACTTCTACGCCGACGCCGACCCCGAGAGCACCGTCCCCGGCCTGATGCACGTCAAGTTCGGCGACTACCACGTGCGAGACCTCGAGTTCGTGGCCGCGTTCGACGTCGACGGCAAGAAGGTCGGCCAGGACCTGTCCGAGGCGATCAGCGCCTCCGAGAACAACACCATCAAGATCTGCGACGTCCCGCCGCTCGGCGTGCCGGTCCAGCGCGGGCACACCCTCGACGGCCTGGGCAAGTACTACCGCGAGACCATCGAGGAGTCGACGGCGGAGCCCGTGGACGTCGTCGCCGCCCTGCGCGAGGCCCGCGTGGACGTCATGGTCTGCTACCTGCCGGTCGGGTCGGAGGACGCGGCCAAGTTCTACGCCCAGTGCGCCATCGACGCCGGCGTGGCGTTCGTCAACGCGCTCCCGGTGTTCATCGCCGGCACCAAGGAGTGGGCGGACAAGTTCACCGAGGCCGGCGTGCCGATCATCGGTGACGACATCAAGTCCCAGGTGGGCGCGACGATCACGCACCGCGTGCTCGCCAAGCTCTTCGAGGACCGCGGCGTGGTGCTGGACCGGACGTACCAGCTCAACGTCGGCGGCAACATGGACTTCAAGAACATGCTCGAGCGCGACCGGCTCGAGTCGAAGAAGATCTCCAAGACGCAGGCCGTGACCTCCAACCTGCAGCACGACCTCGGCGCGAAGAACGTGCACATCGGGCCCTCCGACTACGTGCAGTGGCTCGACGACCGCAAGTGGGCGTACGTGCGCCTCGAGGGCCGCGCGTTCGGCGAGGTGCCGCTGAACCTGGAGTACAAGCTCGAGGTCTGGGACTCCCCGAACTCCGCGGGCATCATCATCGACGCCGTGCGCGCCGCGAAGATCGCCCTCGACCGTGGGATCGGCGGGCCCCTGCTGTCCCCGGCGAGCTACTTCATGAAGTCCCCGCCGGAGCAGCGCCCGGACGACCTGGCTCGCGAGAGCGTCGAGGCGTTCATCCGGGGTGACATGGAGCGCTGAGGCTGCTGGTCGGCGGCGGGCTGGCCCCGGTCCGCCCGCCGCCGGCACTGCTCTCGTGCTGGGCCCCGTCACCTCCGGGTGGCGGGGCCCGGTGCGTTCAGTGGTGCCGCTCTGTGAAACTCCGGCCGTGGACGCCAGTGGTGAGGATTCGATGCCTGAGGAGCGTCGATTCCTCACCTGTCAGACATGAGCCAGCGTCCACCGGTCACCCGGCCGGGCAGCCAGGTCGGCACGCGCGTGCCGTGCCACGCCAGCCTCCCCGGCGCAGGGCTGCTGCGACCTGGGACGCCGTTCGGCAGGGAGTCGCCGCCACGTGCGTCCACCGGTAACGAAGGGTGCGCTCGTCGCGCTCGATGAGGACGGCGTTGTCCCGCCAGGTGTCTGCGGCGGTGCGGCCGCCTGGATGAGCCAGCGTCCCGTCCAGCTCGACCCGGAGCCGGTGTCTCGGGTACACGACGTCGGCCCGGATCCATCGGCCACCGACGTGGTCGCGGACCTGGAGCTTGCTGGCGGGAAGGCCGTGGCGGCGCTCGACGTCGACGCGATAGCGCCGCTCGAGGGCGGACTCCACCCCTTCGCGCACCTCCTCGAGGAGCTCGCCGAGTAACTTCCGGCGCGGCAGCCGAGCCCGTCCGGCGGCCGCGGCTGCGACGTCGTCGAGGCTGATGCGTGCCCGAGCCGCGTCACACAGCAGGGTGATCGCGGCGTCCGCGTCGGCGAGCTCGCCCCAGAGGTCGACGACGGTCTCGGGCGGGTGGACCGTCGGCAGCACGCCGTAGCTGTCAGGCATGGTTCGGCGCAGGTGGATGCGCAGATCCCGTTGGCCGGCGACCCGCCGCTCCCACGGCACGCTGACGTCGATCTGACGAGGTGGCTTCTTCGTGAGTCCCCAGCGGAACGCGGCCGCGGAGTGGCTCAGTGCCGCGCCCCGGCCGCAATAGACCAGGGCGGCCCTGGCTCGGGTCGGCCACGGCAGGGGGCCGGCGTGGATGACGGCGACGCCGGGGTACGGGCTCTGCCAGAGTCGACGACGGACCTGGTCGGCCAGGTAGCCCGGCGGTATCCCGAGCTCGATCAGCTGCCGGCGCGACACGACGTCGTCCCGTGCGCCTGCGTATCTCTCTGCAGCCCTCGTCGTCATGACAGAACCGTGCAGGTCGTCCGGGCGGGACGCGGCCGACGCGTCCCCGGATGTGGATAAGCCTGTGGACGAAACGTGTCAGCCGCAGACGGACGACGGCGAGCGACCGTGAGTGGCGTGGCGGCGGTCGCCGTGCTGAACGGTGAGGATTCGATGCCTCAGAAGCGTCGAATCCTCACCGGTGTCGCGGCGCGCCCGTCGTCGCGGCGGGGCAGATCGACGGGGCGGGGCGGGGCGGCCGCGGACAGCCGCCTTCAGCCCACCTCGCCGCGGTGCCGTGCGCGCCAGACCAGCTTGCGCAGCTCGTCGAACCACAGCACCACCGACGCCATCGCGAAGCACACCGCCCAGTGCGCCAGGTCCAGCGAGGCCGTGCCGAACGCGGTCTGCAGGAGGGGCACCTCGACGATCGCGATCTGCAGCAGGAACGCGAGCGCCACCGCGCCCCAGAGCCACCGGTTCACGAACAGCCGGTGGAAGGCGCTGGACGTCTCCGAGCGGGAGTTGAACGCGTTGAAGAGCTGGGCGATCACGAGCGTGGTGAAGCCGGCCGTCCGGGCGACCTCGAGGGAGTCCTGGCCCTCCACCAGCCCGCCGGGCAGGAAGATGTCGATCGTCAGCAGCGTGGCGGCGGCCATCACCAGCCCGATGGACAGGATCCCCGTCCACATGTGCCGGTCGATGATCCGGTCGGTCAGCTTCCGCGGGCGGCGTGCCATCACGTCGTCGATCTCGGGGTCGACGCCCATCGCGAGCGCCGGCCCGGAGTCGGTCACCAGGTTGATCCACAGGATCTGGGTGGCGAGAAGCGGGACCACCACCGCCTCGCCCGACGCGCCCGTCAGCCCGATCACGCCGGCGAGCAGCACCCCGAAGAACACGGTGAAGACCTCGCCCATGTTGGACGAGAGGAGGTAGCGCAGGAACTTCTTGATGTTGTCGAAGATGACCCGTCCCTGGCGCACGGCCGCGACGATGGTGGCGAAGTTGTCGTCGCCGAGGATCATCTTCGAGGCTTCCTTGGTCACCTCGGTGCCGGTGATGCCCATGGCGACGCCGATGTCCGCGGACTTCAGCGCCGGGGCGTCGTTGACGCCGTCGCCGGTCATGGCGACGACGTGGCCGTCGGCCTGCAGCGCGTCGACGATGCGCAGCTTGTGCTCGGGCGCGACCCGCGCATAGACGGACGACTCGCGTGTGACCTCGCGCAGGCCGGCGGCGTCGAGCCGGTCCAGGTCCGTGCCGCTGACCGCCTTCGCGCCCGGCTCGACGATCCCGAGGTCGGCGGCGATGCGGGCGGCGGTGGTCGGGTGGTCTCCGGTGATCATCATGACGCGTACGCCGGCGCGGTGGGCCTCGGCGACGGCGTCGGCGGCCTCCGCGCGCGGCGGGTCGATGATGCCGACGACGCCGACGTAGACCAGGTCCTGCTCCGCCGACTCGTCCAGGCGGGGCGCACCCGCGGCGCCCGCGCCGCCCGGGGTGCCGGCGAGCGCCGCCATCTCCTCCGAGGGCCGGTACGCGACCCCCAGCGTGCGAAACGCCTGGGCGGAGAGCTTCTCGACGTCCGCGAGCGCCCGGCCGCGGCGCTCCTCGTCGAGCGGGACGACGTCGTCGCCCACCTGCACCCGCGTGCACCGGTCGAGCAGGACGTCGGGCGCGCCCTTGACCATCAGCACGAGGTGGCCGTCGGAGATCTTCTGCTCCAGCGAGGACATCATCTTGCGCTCGGAGGTGAACGGGACCTCGGCGCGGCGCTCGAAGCGCTCGGTCTCGGCGTGGGCCGGCGGCAGCTTGCGTGCGGCGACCAGGAAGGCGGCCTCCGTGGGGTCGCCCTGGATCTCCCACTCGCCGTCGCGCTCGGTGAGCTGGGCGTTGTTGGCGAGCGCGCCCCCGGCCAGGGCGAGCCGGACCTCGGTGGCGAGCGGTCCGTCCGCGTGCCGGCCGTCGGCGAGCGGCTGCCCGCCCACGAGAGCCTCGCCGTCGGGCCGGTAGCCGACGCCGGTGAGGTCCACCTCGCCGGACGCCGTGAGCACCCGCTCGATGGTCATCTCGTTCTTGGTGAGCGTGCCGGTCTTGTCCGAGGCGATGACGGACGCGGACCCGAGCGTCTCCACCGAGTGGAGCTTCTTGACGACGGCGTTGCGCCTCGCCATCTTCTGCACGCCGATCGCCAGCACCACGGACAGGATCGCGGGCAGCCCCTCCGGCACGGCGGCGACGGCGAGGGAGACGCCCAGCAGCAGCACCGTGACGAGGTCGCTGACGGAGCTGACCTGGTTGACCAGCGCCGTGACGGCCATGACGATCACGGCGATCACCACCACAGTGACGCCGAGCAGCTTGCTCACCCCGGCGATCTCACGCTGGAGCGGGCTGGGGTCCTCCTGGGTGGCGTCGAGCATCTCGGCGATGGAGCCCACCTCGGTGTCCATGCCGGTGCTGGTGACCACGGCGCGGCCCACCCCCTGGGCGACGGCGGTCCCCTTGAACACCATGTTCCTCCGGTCGCCGAGCGGCACCGGGCCCGGGAGCGGCGCGGGGCTCTTGGTCACGGCCTCGCTCTCGCCGGTGAGGGAGGCCTCGGCGATCCGCAGCGCCGTGGCACTGACGAGCCGGGCGTCCGCACCGACGGCGTCGCCCTCCGACAGAACCAGGACATCCCCACGCACCAGCTGGCTCGAGGGGACGCTCCGCAGCTCGCCGTCGCGCAGCACGGTGGAGCTCGCGGCGGTCATGGACTGCAGCGCGGCGACGGCGTTCTCCGCCTTGTTCTCCTGCACGAACCCCAGCACCGCGTTGAGCAGGACGACGGCGGTGATGACGATCGCGTCGACCGGCGCCCCCGCGGCGCCCTCCGCGACCCACGCGGCGAGCGAGATGACGATGGCCACGAGCAGCAGATAGATCAGCGGGTCCTGGAACTGCGAGACGATCTTGCGCCACAGCGGCACCGGCGGCTTCGAGCGCAGCTCGTTGGGGCCGTCCGCCGCCAGACGGCGGGCGGCCTCGCCGGAGGTCAGGCCGCTCGTGAGGTCGGCGGCGACGGCGGCCGCCACCTCGTCCGCGGACCTGAGGGAGGGGTCCGCGGCTCCGCCGTCCTGCTCGACGGCGACCGCCGAGCTCGGTGTGGAACGCTCATCAGCAAAGTTTGATCCATCCACCTATCTATCGTCTCGCACCCGCCCCGGACTTTCCATAGGCCCACGGTCTCGGTGTCACGGTGAGATGTCGCACCCCCGGCAGCGGCTTTTCGCGCGCAGCTCGGCGGCGGCTAGCCTTCGACGGTGCCGACACCTGACACCCGACCGCCCGGCGAACGATGAGCGTCCTGTCCGACCTGCGCACCGTCGCGGTCAACGACGGCTTCCGCAGGCTCTTCACCGTCCGGCTGGTCTCCCAGTGCGGCGACGGCGCGTTCCAGATCGGCCTGGCGACGCTGTTCTTCTTCAACCCCACGAACATGGCCACGGCCGGCTCGGTCGCGGCCGCCTTCGCCGTCCTGCTGCTCCCGTTCACCGTGGTCGGCCCCTTCGCGGGGCCGCTGCTGGACCGCTGGCGCCGCCGGCAGGTCCTCCTCTACGGCAACGCGGTCCGTGTGGTGCTCGCCTTGGTCCTGGCCGTCCTCATGGCGACGGTCGGGGTGGGGCTGCCCGTCTACGTCCTCGCCCTGGTCACGCTGGGCATCAACCGGTTCCTGCTCGCCGCCCTCTCGGCGGGCCTGCCCCGCGTGGTCCCGCGCGAGCACCTGCTGATGGCCAACGCGATCACCCCCACCCTCGGCGCGGTCTCCGCCGTCGTCGGGGCGGGCATCGGGTTCGTGCTGGGTCTGCTGGTGCCGGCCGGGCCGGTCAAGGACGGCGTCGTCCTCGCGCTCGCCGGCGTGCTGTTCGGTGCCGCGTCCGCCCTCGCGCTGCGCCTCGGCCCCGACCAGCTTGGCCCCACCTCACCCGCCCCGGCCGACCAGCTCTGGGCGGACGTGCGCGCCACCGTGCGGGACATGGTCGACGGCGCCCGGTACCTCGTCGCGCGCCGCACCCCGGGCATGGCGCTCGGCGTCATGGCGGCGCACCGGTTCCTCTACGGCCTGAACTTCATCGCGCTGCTCCTCATCTCCCGCAACCTGCTGTCGGACCCGGCCGACGCCGCGGCCGGCCTGAAGATGTTCGGCACCCTCACCGGGATCTCCTTCGCGGGCAACGGGCTGGGGATCCTCCTGACCCCGCTCGCGCACGAGCGCGTGCGGCCCTCGGCCTGGATCGTCGTGTGTCTCGCCGTCGCGGGGCTGAGCCAGGCGCTCCTGGCGACGACGCCGGACTTCTGGGTGATCGCCGCCGCGGCCGTGCTCATGGGGCTCGGGGTCCAGGGGGCGAAGATCGCCGTCGACACGATCGTCCAGCGCGACACGGACGACACCTACCGCGGCCGCGCGTTCTCGCTCTACGACACCCTCTACAACGCCGCGTTCGTCGGTGCCGCGGCGCTGGCGGCGGTGGCGCTTCCGGACACCGGGTGGTCGCGCGGGGTCTTCGTGGCCCTCACGGTCGTCTACGTGATCGTGACGCTGGCGTACCGGGTGGGCGTGAAGCGCGTGGACGACACGCCCCTGCCGGTGCTGACCTCCGAGCGCAGCTGACCCGTTAGGGCGTCAGGCGGGTACCGCCGCCAGCGTCACTTCCGCGCGGCCCACCAGGCCAGCAGCGCCTCGCGCGCGGCGTCCTCGCCGACCGGCCCGCGCTCCATGCGCAGGTCGAGGAGGAACTTGTACGCCTGCCCGACCACCGGCCCGGCCGGGACGTCGAGGGCCTCCATGATCTGCTTGCCGTCGAGGTCGGGCCGGATGGCCTTGAGCTCCTCCTGCTCGCGAAGCTGGGCGATGCGCTCCTCGAGGTCGTCGTAGGCGGCGGAGAGCCGCATGGCCTTGCGCTGGTTGCGCGTGGTGCTGTCCGCCCGGGTGAGCCGGTGCAGACGCTCGAGCAGCGGGCCGGCGTCGGTGACGTAGCGGCGTACCGCCGAGTCGGTCCACGCGCCGTCGCCGTAGCCGTGGAAGCGCAGGTGCAGCTCGACGAGGCGGCTGACGTCCTTGATCGTCTGCTTGTCGAACCGCAGCGCCTTGAGCCGCCGCGCGGTGAGCTTGGCGCCCACGAGCTCGTGGTGGTGGAAGCTGACCCCGCCGCCCGGCTCGAACCGGCGCGTGGCCGGCTTCCCGACGTCGTGCATCACCGCCGCCAGCCGCAGCACGAGATCCGGCGCGGGGACCGGCCCGTCGGGCCCGGTCTCCAGGGCGATGGCCTGGTCGAGCACGGTCAGCGTGTGCTCGTAGACGTCCTTGTGGCGCTTGTGCTCGTCGACGGTCTGCTGCAGCTCCGCGAGCTCGGGCAGGACCACGTCGGCGACCCCGGTGTAGACCATGATCTCCAGGCCGCGGCGGGGATACCGCGAGATCATCAGCCGCTCGAGCTCGGCGCGCACCCGCTCCGCGGAGACGATCTCCAGCCGGTCCGCCATGGCGGACATCGCGGCCATGACCTCGGGGTCGACGTCGAAGCCCAGCTGGGCGGTGAAGCGGGCGGCCCGCATGATGCGCAGCGGGTCGTCGTCGAAGGACTGGGTGGCGCTCACCGGGGTGCGCAGGACGTGCCTGGCGAGGTCGCCGAGGCCGTCGTGCGGGTCGACGAAGGTGAGCTCCGGCAGCCGGACCGCCATCGCGTTGACGGTGAAGTCCCGGCGCGAGAGGTCTCCCTCGAGGGTGTCGCCGTATTCGACGACCGGCTTGCGGGAGCCGACCTCGTACGCCTCCGTGCGGTACGTCGTCACCTCGACGACGGTGTCTCCCTTGCGGGCGCCGATCGTGCCGTACTCCTTGCCGATGTCCCACGAGGAGTCGCCCCACGCGGCCAGCAGGCGCTCGGTCTCCTCGGGGCGCGCCGAGGTGGCGAAGTCGAGGTCGTGGGAGACCTCCTCGAGGAACGCGTCACGCACCGGGCCCCCGACGAGCGCCAGCTCGTGCCCGGCGGCGGCGAAGCTGCGCCCCAGCTCGAAGATCGAGGCGGGCAGGCCGGCCAGGGCGGCCAGCGCCCGGCGCTGCAGGTCGAGACGACGGTCGGGGCGAGAGGTGGTCGGGCTGGGCACCGACCAAGGGTGCCACGCCGAGCCGGTGGCGCCCACAACGCCCCTGCGCACAGATCATTACAGTGTCCACATGCCTGCCGCCTTCCCCGTGCCGCGCCCTCAGGTGCCGCGGCCGCCCCGGAGCCGGCTGGTGAACGCACGCACCTCTGCGCTTCCGGTGGTGGACGAGACCTCGGCCGGCGGCCTGGTGGTGGACGTGGTGGAGGGGCGCGCGTTCACCGCCGTCATCGCCCGCCGCAACCGCGCCGGGCGCCTGGAGTGGTGCCTGCCGAAGGGTCACCTCGAGGGCGAGGAGACCCCCGAGGAGGCCGCCGTGCGGGAGATCGCGGAGGAGACGGGGATCACCGGCCAGATCCTGCGCCACCTCGCCACCATCGACTACTGGTTCGCCGGCACCGACCGCCGGGTGCACAAGGTGGTCCACCACTTCCTGCTCGAGGCGACGGGCGGGGAGCTGACCATCGAGAACGACCCGGACCACGAGGCCGAGGACGTCGCGTGGGTGGAGCTGACCGAGGTGGCCACCCGGCTCGCCTACCCGAACGAGCGACGCGTCGTGTCCACGGCGCGGGACGTGCTGGCCGGGCGCGCATGACGCTGCGTCGGGCCGCGCGACGCCCGGTCGCGGCCCTGGCGGCCGCCCTCGGGACCGTGCTGCTGGCCGTGCCGGCGGCGGCCGTGCCGCCCCCGGTCCTCGGTGCGACCGCGTCGGCAGGGACCGGGACCGCGCCCGCCGTCGGCGCTGCCGCGCCCGCTGGCAGTGCCGCGGCTGCGGGTGCCGTCCCGGCCACGACGACGGACCCGGCGTCCGAGCTGGAGGTCGAGATCACGGACCTCGGCCCGCCGGTGCTCCGCCCCGGTCAGACCCTCACCGTCCGCGGCACGGTGGAGAACACGTCGGAGGAGGACGCCGCCGACCCCGTGCTGCGTCTGCGCCTGCAGCGCTACACCCCGGTCTCGCGCACCGCGCTGCAGCGCTGGATGGAGCCCGGCAGCTTCTCCACGACCGTCGTCCTCGCGCGTGAGGAGCTCGAGGAGCTGCCGGCCGGGGCGAGCGCCACCTTCTCGGTCGAGATCGCGCCAGAGGAGCTGGGCCTGTCTGAGTCGTCCACCGCCTGGGGGCCGCACGGGGTGGAGGTCGCCGTCGACGACACCGCGGGCGCCGGCCTGGCCGGTGCCGACCGCAGCCTCCTGCTGTGGTACCCGGACGTCGAGGTCCAGCCCACCCCGGTCAGCGTCCTCGTCCCGGTCACCCCCACCGCGGCCGAACGCACCGACGCCTCGCTGGCCGGCACCGCGGTGGGCGACGCCTCCGCGCCCCGGCTCCTGGAGCTCCTGCGCGCCGTCGACCGCCCCGGCGTGACCGCGGCCGTGGACGGTTCGCTGCTCGCGGTGCCGGCCAGCGAGGCGGGCACCGCCCTCGGTTCGGGGGCGGCCGCCGGCGGAGCCGCCGCCGCGGGGTCCGACGGCGGGCCCGACGACGCCGCGGGCGCCGACCCGACCCAGGCACCGCAGACGGCCGCGCCGCCGGACGAGCCCGACGAGCCGGCCGGGCGGCCCGCCGCGACCGGCTGGTCCGCCCTGCTCGACGCCGTCGCCGCGATGGGTCAGGGCGAGGGCCGCGAGGTGGCGGTGCTGCCGTCGGCCGACGCCGACGTCGCCGCTCTCGCGCACACCGGATCCCACGCCCGGCTGGAGGAGACCGTCACCGAGGCCGCCGAGGCCGCCGAGGCGGCGGGTCTCGGTGACGCCCCGACCCTGACCTGGCCCGCCACGGCGTACCCCGACCTGGACACCGTCGCCGCCGGGGACGCCGCCGGCACCGACGCCGCCGTCCTGCCCGTCACCGCCGCGACGCCTCTGGACGAGCTCACCTACACCCCGGAGGGCCGCGCCGACCTGGTGATCGCCGACGGCGCCGCCGGCAGCCACACCGTGCCGGCCGTGCTGGTCGACGACCGCGCCTCGGCGGTGCTGGAGGGACGCATGCTGCCCCGCGCCGGCACCGGCGAGGACACCGCGGTGGACCTCGACCCCCTCGACGCCCGCCAGCTGCTCCTCGCGGACACCGCGGTCATCTCCCGCGAACGCCCCTCCGACCCGCGCGCCGTCGTCCTCGCCCTGCCGCGCGACCACGCCACCGACGTCGAGGACCTCGCCGACAACCTCGAGACGCTGCTCGGGGCCCCGTGGGTGGAGCCGACGGCGCTCTCGGACGTCGTCGCGCGCGAGGCTCCCGAGCTCGAGCGCGGCACGCTGCCCGAGACCCAGGTGGACCCGGACGAGATCGGGTCCGGGCAGCTCGCAGCCATGGACGCGACCGTGGCGCGGGCCCGGTCCTTCGCGTCCGTCACCGCCTCGCCCGAGCAGGTGGTCGAGCCCGTCGTCGACGCGCTCGGGCCGGCGCTCTCCTCCGCATGGCGCGAGGACCCGGCGGGGCGCGCCGCGCTGCTGGACCGCGTGGCCGCGGACGTCACGGCGCTGGACGGACAGCTCAGCGCCCTGGAGTCCTCGACCCTGAACGTCATCAACTCCTCGGCGGAGCTGCCGGTGCACGTCCGCAACGACCTGCCCACGGACGTGACGGTCCAGGTGGCCCTGGAGCCGAGCGACCAGCGCCTCGAGGTGCCCGAGCCCGTGACGCTCACGGTGCCGGCCGCCTCGCAGGCCACGGCGTCGGTGCCGGTGCGGGCGCTGGGCAGCGGCGACGTCAACGTCGCGGTCGAGCTGCTCACCCCCGACGGCCGCCCGGTGGGCACCCCGGCGGACCTGCGGGTGCGGGCGCGCCCCGACTGGGAGAACGTGGGGACCGCCGTCGTCGCCGGGGTGCTGGCCGTCATGCTCGTCGTCGGGCTGGTCCGCACGGTGCGCCGCGGCCGCCGAATGGACCCGGACACCCCGCTGCCCCAGGAGGAGACCGCATGAGCGCCGCCCGCCGCGGAGTCGCCGGGTCCTCGGCCGTCATGTTCGCCGGCACGCTCGTCTCGCGCGTGCTCGGCATGGTCAAGTCCCCGCTGCTGCTGGGCGCGGTGATCGGCATCAACACCGGCGCAGGCAACGCGTTCTCGGTGGCCAACAAGCTGCCGAACCTTATCTACATGCTCATCGCGGGCGGCGTGCTCAACGCCGTCCTGGTGCCGCAGATCGTGCGCGCGGTCCGCGGCCACGCCGACGGCGGCCAGGCCTACGTCAACCGGCTCCTGACGCTGGCGATGGTGGGGCTCGGCGGCATCACGCTGCTCCTCACCCTCGCGGCGCCGCTGCTCGTCTCCCTCTACGCCGTGAACCTGCCGCCGGAGTGGTACGACGTCGCGGTCACGTTCGGGTACTGGTGCATCCCGCAGCTGTTCTTCTACGGGATGTACACGCTGCTCGGGCAGGTGCTCAACGCCCGCTCGGTCTTCGGCCCGTACATGTGGGCGCCCGTGGCCAACAACGTCGTCGCGATCGGCGGGCTGCTGGCCTACCTGGCGGTCTACGGCGGCACCACCGCCGCCGACGCCGACAACGCGGGCCTGTGGGGCACCGAGCGGGTGGCGCTGCTGGCCGGGACTGCCACGCTCGGCATCGTCGTCCAGGCGCTGGTGCTCCTCGTGCCGCTGTACCGCTCCGGCTTCCGCTACCGCCCCCAGTGGGGGCTGCGCGGCTCCGGCCTGGGCACCGCCAGCCGCATGGCGATGTGGGTCTTCGCCGCGCTCGCCGCGAACCAGGCCGCGTACGTCGTCGTCTCCAACGCCGCCGCGTACGCCTTCCGGGCCGGCGGCGGCGCCCGGGACGTGGCCGGCAACGGCGCCTACGACACCGCGTTCCTCATCTACACGCTGCCCACCTCGCTGGTGACCGTCTCTCTCGTGACCGCGCTGTTCACCCGGATGTCCGCCAACGCCGCGGCCGAGGACCTGGGGCGGGTGCGCGCCGACCTCTCGGTCGGGCTGCGGACCGTCTCGGTGTTCACCGTCTTCGCCACCGGCGCGATCATGGTCCTCGCGCTGCCGGTGGTCCGGGTCATCGCGGCGACCGTGACGTACGCGGAGGTCCAGTCGATCGCCCGGGTCGTCGTGGCCATGGTGGCGGGCCTGGTCGCCGTGGGCGTGTTCACCATGTGCCAGCGGGTGTACTACGCGTTCGAGGACGCCCGCGGGCTCTTCCGGCTGCAGGTGCCGATGATCCTCGTGCTCGCGGTCGGCGCCGCGGCGTCGATGCTGCTGCCGCCGGAGTGGATCGTGGTCGGCATCGGCGTGGCGATGACCCTGTCGAACTGGACCGGCGCGATCGTCACCTACCTGGGCCTGCGCCGGCACCTGCGCACCCTCGACGGCTCACGCGTCCTGCGCACGCACGTGCGCCTGGTCCTCGCCGCGGTCCCGGCCTCGCTCATCGGCTGGGGCCTGCTGCACCTGACCGGTACGGACTCGGACCTGGGCGTGCTGGGCGCGCTCTGGCGGATCGCCGTGGTCGGGCTCGTCATGGGCCTGCTGTACGTCCTCGCGCTGCGGCGCCTCCAGGTCGACGAGCTCGACGCCCTCGCCCGTCCGGTCGGCAAGGTCCTCGCCGCCGTCGGGCGGCGCGTGCCGGGCCCCGTGGGGCGGGTGCTGGTGCGCGCGGGGGCGTCCCTGGCGCCGCAGGCGGCTGGGCCTCGCGGGCCGGGTGGCGGTCCCGGCGACGGCGGACCGGACGGCCCCGGCGACGGCGGACCCGACGGCAGCGGAGGTCCCGGGGGCCCGGTGGACGGCGGACCGGACGACGGCGGACCCGCCGGTCCCGGGAGCACCGGACCCCGGGGTCCGGGGGACGACGGACCGGACCACGGCGGCCTCGCTGGCCCGGGAGACGCGTCCGGCCGCGGGCACGTCTCCGGCCGCGGGCACGGTCACGTTCCCGCCGGTGACGCACCGCCCGTCGGCGCGGCCGCCGGCACGCCGGTGCGTACACTCGGCCCCAACGCCCGATCCGGGGCAGGGGATCACGCGGACAAGGGGAGCACGGCACTGGAAGCGCGCACGGACGAAGCCGGCCGGGGGACCCGCCACGTCCTCGACGAGCGCTACGAGCTCGGGGCTGCGCTCGACACCACGGTCGGCGGGGTGGACCGCCGTCGTGCCCACGACACGATCCTCGACCGGCCTGTCGAGGCGCTCGTCCTGCCGCCGGCCGGCTCCGGCGTCGCCGAGGTCCTGGACGCCGCTCGACGGGCCGCCCTGGTGGAGGACCACCGTCTCGTGCAGGTGCTCGACGTCGGCACCGACGGCTCGGCCTCCTACGTGGTCACGGACCCGGTGCTCGGCCCCGATCTCGCCGAGCTCACGGCGGACGGCCCGCTGCCGGCCGAGCAGGCCCGCGCCATCGTGGGCGAGGCGACCAGCGCCCTGGAGTCGGCCCGCCGTCACGGTGTGCGCCACCTGGCGCTGCGTCCCGGCTCGTTGCACGTGACCCCCGACGGCGAGGTCCTCGTGACGGGCCTGGGTACCGACGCCGTGCTGCTCGGCACTGCGGACCCCGACGGCTCCCCGCTGGCTGCGACCCGTCGCGACGCCACGGACCTCGTCCGCCTCCTCTACCTGGCGCTCACCGGCGTCTGGCCGGCCGTCGACGAGGCGCCCGCTGCACCGCGCAGCCTCAACCCTGAGGTCCCGGGCGACCTCGACGAGCTGTGCACGCGGGCATTGGCCGACGGGGACGGACCGCGCAGCACCGGCGAGCTCATCCGTCTCCTCGCACCATGGACGGACGTCGACGCCGCGGCCGTCCTCGGCGCGCCCCCCGCGCCTCCAGCGCCCCCCGCGCCTCCAGCGCCGCCCGTGCCCCCAGCGCCGCCCGCCGCGCAGCCCTCCTCTGCTTCCGCGCCGGCGGCACCGGCGGGGTCATCTGTCGCAGCCGAGGCCGGCGGTCCAGCTTCCGTCACAACAGGGGCCGTCGGTGCGGCTGCCGTCGCCCCCGCCGGCGGGCCGGCCTCGGCGATCGCGACCGGAGGCGCCGGCACCGGTCGGCTGGTCCCCACCTGGACACGCCTGCACGCCGAGCCCCAGACCGTCACCGACCCCGCCGCCGCAGCGCCGCCCGCCCCGATGCCGGACCCGGCCGATGCCCTCGGCGTGCCGCCCGAGGCTGACGTGGCCGACCCCGCCACCCCCGCCACCCCCGTCGCCGACCCCGCCGTCGCCGACCCCGCCACCGCCGTCGGCCCTCCGCCGCCTCCCGACCCGGTTTCCGAGCCCGCAGCCGCACCCGGGCTCGCGCCCACGCCCACGCCCACGCCCGCGCCTCAACGGACGGCGGCCGACCGCCCGGCGACACCTCCGGCCCCGCGCAAGCTGGCCTGGACCCCGCAGCGCCCGGCACGTTCCGAGCAGCCGCCGGGCTTCCCGCAGATCCTCGACGCCCCGCAGGCGAGCCCGACCGCACCGTCCAACCGGCACACGAGGACCCCGGGCACGATGGCCGCGCTCGCCGCCGTCGCCGGGTCGACCGCCGAGGCCGTCCGCACCGGGGCACGCAGGGCGGCCCAGGGCACGAAGGTCGGCGCCCGCAGGGCGGCCGAGGGCACCCGCACGGTCGCCGCCGCGACGCGCGAGACCGTCGGCTCCGCCGTCGTCGCCGGCAAGGAGAAGGTGGCCGAGACCGCCGCGGCGCGGCGGGACCGCGAGACGGACCGGCCGGCGTCCGGCCCCCGGGCCGACGTGGACGACGTCCTCTCCGCCGTCGACGGCCCCGAGATCCCCTTCGCGGAGCGGCGGATCAACCCCACCCCGGTCGTGCTGGTCGCGGTGGCCGCGCTGGTGCTCGTCCTGTTCCTCATCTCCACCCGCACGCTCCTCGCACCGCCGGAGCCCGTCTCGCTGCCGCGCAACAACCCCGCCCCGACCGCTACCGCGACCGCCGGACCGACCCCGACGGCGGAGCCGAGCCCGGAGGAGACCGCGCCGGCCGAGGCACCCGCCGGCCCGCCAGTCATCGCCTCGCTCGCCCCGCTCGACCCCGAGGGGGACGGCGACGAGAACCCCGACCTCACGCCCCGGGCGATGGACGGCGACCCGGCCACGTTCTGGCGCTCCCGTTCCTACGTCAACCCCGAGTACGGCATGAAGACGGGCATCGGGCTCGCGATCACGCTCCAGCAGCCGGCCAAGGTCAGCAGCGTCGGGCTCGACCTGCGCGGGACCGGCGGCCTGGTCCAGGTCCGTGCGACCTCCCCGGACGCGCCCACCGAGGGCGAGGTGCTCGCCGAGGGAGAGATGGGCCCGGACACGGTGCTGACCTTCGAGCCGGTGGAGACGGGCAGCATCGTGCTGTGGTTCCCGCGCCTGCCGACGGCCGAGTCGGACGGCAAGAACCGCATCGAGCTGGCCGAGGTACGCGTCGGCTGACGGTGTGACGGATGTCGGTGGTCGCCGGGAACATCGCCCATCTACCATCGGTTGAAGGGCGTAGAGGTCCCAATCACGTGAGGAAGAGCATGCCTGCACAGGAGAACGCGTCCGAGGTTCGTGACGTCATCATCGTGGGGTCCGGCCCGGCCGGGTACACCGCGGCGGTCTACGCGGCGCGGGCCAACCTGCGCCCGATCGTCTTCGCCGGCTCGGTCACCGCCGGCGGGGCGCTGATGAACACCACCGAGGTGGAGAACTTCCCCGGCTTCCCCGAGGGCATCCTCGGCCCGGAGCTGATGGAGAACATGCAGAAGCAGGCCGAGCGCTTCGGCGCGGAGATCCGCTACGAGGACGTCGTGGCCGTCGATCTGGCCGGCGACGTCAAGACCGTCACCACGGACGACGACGAGACCTATCCCGCGCGCGCGGTGATTCTGGCCAACGGCTCGGCCTACCGCGAGCTGGGCCTGCCCGAGGAGAAGACCTTCTCCGGGCGCGGGGTCTCCTGGTGCGCCACCTGCGACGGTTTCTTCTTCCGCAACCAGCACGTGCTGGTCGTCGGCGGCGGGGACTCCGCGATGGAGGAGGCCACCTTCCTGACCCGGTTCGTCGACAAGGTCACCGTCGTGCACCGCCGCGACGAGCTGCGCGCCTCGAAGATCATGGCCGAGCGCGCCCTGGCCAACGAGAAGATCGAGTTCGCCTGGAACAGCGAGGTCGCGGCCATCCACGGCGAGCAGAAGGTCACCGGCGCGACCCTGCGCGACACCGTCACCGGCGAGACCCGCGAGATCGACGCCACCGGCATCTTCGTCGCCATCGGCCACGACCCGCGCACCGAGATTCTCAAGGGCCAGGTCAAGCTCGACGACGAGGGGTACATCGTCGTCGACCACCCCACCACCGCCACCAACGTCCCGGGCGTCTTCGCCTGCGGCGACGCCGTGGACCACATCTACCGCCAGGCGATCACGGCCGCGGGCACCGGCTGCTCCGCCGCCCTGGACGCCGAGCGCTACCTCGCCAAGCTGCACGAGGCGGGCGAGCCCGGCAGCGACGCCTCCCAGACCCCTCAGGGCGCCGTCCTCGTCTGAGCGCCACGTTCGTCTGAGCACCACCCGCACGGACGGCACCCCCGGGCGCCGGACTCCCTGCCCCTCAGCGGCCTCGGAACAACCCCGGAGCCGGCACCTGCGAAAGGAACCCATGAGCACCGTCAACGACGTCACCGACTCGACCTTCGACGCGGAGGTCCTCAGCTCCGACGTCCCCGTCCTCGTCGACTTCTGGGCCACCTGGTGCGCGCCCTGCCGCCAGATGGCCCCGATCATCGACGAGATCGCGGCCGCGCACGGCGACAAGATGAAGTTCGTCAAGCTCGACACCGACGCCAACCCGGCCACCGCCCAGCGCTACGGCATCGTGTCGATCCCGACCTTCAACGTCTACCAGAACGGTGAGCTCGTGAAGTCCATCGTCGGTGGCAAGCCAAAGAAGGCGTTCACGGAGCAGCTCTCGGAGTTCCTCTCCTAGGACCCCATGCCTCCTCCGGCGCCCCCGTCACCCGGTCTCCGGGAGGCGGGGGCGCTGTCGCGCGACGCGCCCACCAGGCGTCCCTCACGACGGCCACCCCCGCCGCGGTGGCAGACTGCACGGGACGGCGGCGCACCGGGCTGCCGTCGTACCGACATCAGGGAGCTAGGGATGAACGCACAGGGTGCGCAGGCAGGGCAGGGCGGGCACAGCGGGCAGGACGCCGCCGCTGCCGCCGCCCGCGCCGGCACCCGGCTCGACCCCTGGTTCACCAGCTACGCCGACCGCGCCCACGGCATGCGCGCCTCCGAGGTGCGGTCGCTGTTCGCCGTCGCGAACCGGCCCGAGGTGGTCTCCCTCGCCGGCGGCATGCCGAACATCGACGGCCTGCCGCTCGACTTCCTGGCCGAGATGACCGCCAAGCTGCTGCGCGAGCGCGGGCCGCGGGCGCTGCAGTACGGGGGCGGTCAGGGCGAGGAGGAGCTGCGCGAGCAGATCGTCGAGGTCATGCGCTACGACCACATCCACGCCCACCCCGACGACGTCGTCGTCACCACGGGGTCGCAGCAGGCGCTGGACCTGGTCACCGAGATCTTCATCAACCCCGGTGACGTCGTCGTGGCCGAGGCGCCGAGCTACGTCGGCGCCCTGGGCGTCTTCCGCGCCTACCAGGCCGACGTGGTCCACGTCCCCATGGACGACGACGGCCTCGTGCCCGCCGAGCTCGACCGCACCCTGACGGAGCTGAAGCGCGCCGGGCGGACCGTGAAGTTCCTCTACACGGTCCCGAACTTCCACAACCCAGCGGGCGTCACCCTCACCCTCAAGCGGCGCCCGCAGATCGTGGAGATCTGCCGACGCCACCACGTGCTCATCCTCGAGGACAACCCCTACGGGCTCCTCGGCTTCGACGCGGACCCGCTGCCGGCGCTGAAGAGCTTCGACGCCGACGGCGTGGTGTACCTCGGGTCGTTCTCCAAGACGTTTGCCCCCGGCTACCGCGTCGGCTGGGCCCTCGCCCCGCACGCGGTGCGCGAGAAGCTCGTGCTGGCCAGCGAGTCGGCGATCCTCTCGCCCACGATGATGGGGCAGCTCTCCATCGCCACCTACCTCTCCACCTACGACTGGTACGGGCAGGTGAAGGAGTACCGCTCGATGTACCGGGAGCGGCGCGACGCCATGCTCGGGGCCCTGGCGGAGTTCCTGCCCCAGGCCTCCTGGACCGTGCCCGACGGCGGCTTCTACACCTGGGTCACCCTCCCCGCGGGGCTCGACGCCCAGGCCATGCTGCCGCGCGCCGTGACGAACCTCGTCGCCTACGTCTCCGGCACCGCCTTCTACGCCGACGGCCAGGGGCGGGACCACGTGCGCCTGTCGTTCTGCTACCCGACGCCGGAGCGCATCCGGGAGGGTGTGCGCCGCCTCGCGACCGTGGTCCACGCGGAGAGCGAGCTCGTGTCCATGTTCGGCACGGCGACCCACCACGACCGGGTCGGGGACTCCGTGGAGTTCCCGTCGCCCGACCAGGTCTGAGGAAGAGGTATCGATGTCCGACCAGCCCCGCACCGAGCTCACCGTCGCGATCCTCGCCGGCGGCCTGTCCCACGAGCGCGACGTCTCCCTGCGCTCGGGCCGCCGGGTCGCGGGGGTGCTGCGCGACCAGGGCGTCACGGTGCGCGTGCTCGACGTGGACGCCTCCCTCGTGGCTCAGCTGCAGGAGATGGCGCCCGACGTCGTCTGGCCGTTGGTGCACGGCTCGAGCGGCGAGGACGGCTCCTTGCAGGACCTGCTCACCCTGCTGGACCTGCCCTACGTCGGCAGCGAGCCCGCCGCGTGCCGCCTCGCGTCGCACAAGCCCGTCGCCAAGGCGCTCCTGCGCCAGGCCGGCCTGCCGACACCGGACCACGCCGCCCTGCCCCAGTCGCTCTTCCGTGAGGTCGGGGCTCGCACGCTGCTCGGCGCCGTCGAGCGCAAGATCGGGCTGCCGCTCGCGGTCAAGCCGGCCAGCGGCGGGTCCGCGCTCGGCGTCACCGTCGTCGAGCGGTCTGAGGACCTGCCCGAGGCCATGGTGGCCTGTTTCGCGTACGGGGACGAGGCCCTGCTCGAGCACGCCGTCCGCGGGACCGAGGTCGCCGTCTCGGTCGTCGACCTGGGTGACGGCCCACGTGCCCTGCCGGCCGTCGAGATCGTCACCGAGGGGCCCTACGACTACGACGCCCGGTACAACCCGGGCCGCAGCGAGTACTTCGTGCCTGCGCGCCTGGACGAGGCCGGCACCCGCACGGTGGGTGAGCTCGCCGTCGCCGTGCACCGCACGCTGGGCCTGCGCCACCTCTCGCGGACCGACATGATCCTCGACGAGGACGGCGTGGCCTGGTTCCTCGACGTCAACGTGTCGCCCGGCATGACGGAGACGTCCCTCTTCCCGCAGGCCGTCCAGGCCGACCACGCGAGTCTCGGGGACCTGTACATGGACCTGGTCCGGGCGGCGCAGCAGAACTGAGGCCGGCAGGGCCTGTCCCCGCCACTCGTCCTCCCCGGGCGTGGCCCTGCTTGGCCTTGCCTGGCCCTGCGTGGCCTTGCCTGGCCCTGCCTAGCCCTGCCTAGCCCTGGACAATGGTCAGCCCGGCCCGTTGGACAGCCCCGCCCGATCGTCCCGGTGACGTCGTGCGATGTCACCGGGGCACCGTCGAGCCAGCTCCGCGTCGGCCGCCCGCCCCAGCTGCGGGCGCTGCCTCACCTGGCGGTCGCTGCAACGCCCGGACCTTTCGGGAGTTGCAGCGACCGCTTCTGGATCAGTTCGTCGGCGCGATGTGCTCCTCGCCCGGGGCGAGGACGTCGAGAATCCTGTTGAGATCCTCCACGCTGGCGAACTCGATGGCGATCCTGCCCTTCCGCTGCCCCAGGTTCACCTTCACCCGGGTGTCGAGGCGGTCCGCCAGGCGCGTGGCCAGGCGGTTGAGGTCCTCGGCGTGGGCGCCGGCGCGCGGCCGGCGTCGCATTTCCGGCGCCACCGGCTCGTCGCCCAGCGCCACGATCTCCTCCGTCGCCCGCACGCTGAGACCCTCGGCGACGATCTTCTGGGCCAGCCGCTCCATCGCCGCCCCGTCGGACAGCCCCAGCAGCGCCCTCGCGTGCCCGGCGGAGAGGACGCCGGCCGCGACGCGCCGCTGCACGAGGG
Source organism: Georgenia daeguensis (assembly GCF_039537705.1). Lineage (NCBI taxonomy): Bacteria > Bacillati > Actinomycetota > Actinomycetes > Allobogoriellales > Allobogoriellaceae > Georgenia > Georgenia daeguensis. The sequence goes on along the minus strand of NZ_BAABBA010000012.1, from coordinate 30,621 downwards.
GAGGCAGCTTGAGAAGACGGAGGGTGTTGGAGATCTGTGGGCGGGACCGCACGATGCGGGTGGCCAGCTCGTCGTGGGTGCAGCCGAAGTCCTCGAGCAGCTGCTGGTAGGCGGCCGCCTCCTCCAGGGGGTTGAGGTTCGCGCGGTGCAGGTTCTCGAGCAGAGCGTCGCGGAGGAGGTCCCCGTCACCGGTCTCGCGGATGATGGCGGGGACCGTGTCGTTGCCCGCCTGCTGGGAGGCACGCCAACGGCGCTCGCCCATGATCAGCTCGAAACGCGCTCCGTCGCCAGCTGCCTCCGGCAGCGGCCTGACGACCACCGGCTGCAGCACGCCAACCTCGCGGATCGACGCGGCGAGCTCGTCGAGCTCCTCCTCGTCGAACACCTGCCGAGGCTGCCTGGTGTTGGGAACGATGTGGTTGACCGGAATCTCGGCGAAAGACGCGCCCGGGACCGGGACGAGCCCACCGTCGTCCCCCGAGGGAGCGAGGGCCTCGACCTCTGGCGACGCCGCCGGGCCCACAGGGGCCCCGAGATCAGCGTGAACCGGCTTGTCGGCGACGTCCCTCGCGGTGGTGCTGTCGTCAGATGCTGCGGCAGGTGCACTCGCTGCCTCTCGCGCCAAGCGCTCCGTCGCCACTTCCGCCGGCTCGACGGATTCGCCCGGGCTGGCTGCAGCGGCGCCGTCCGGGGCAGCCTCCGACGGCGCCGACGGCGCGGCCGACGACGGGACCGGCGGCGCCGGTTCGACGGCTTCCGTAGGAGCCACAACCGCGTCAACCTCCTCGGAGGCGCTCGGCTTCGCGCTCGACAGTTCGTCCGCCCGGTCCCCGTTTGAGGCCGCGGTGCCGCGGGTCCGGTCACTCGTGCGCTTGCGCGTCCCGCCGGACTTGCTCCGAGACCGCGACTTGTCGGGTTCCATGAGGGAACGTGCAGCCGCCGTGCGTGATGCGCGCTGCCGCGCCGTACCCGCGGCGGGAGACTCGTCCGCGCCGACGGGCGGCGCATCCTCGGCCGAGGATGCGGACGTCGTCGAGGCGGGGAAGAAGACGTCCATCGGCCGTGGCGCGGTCGCCGTCGCGGTCGCCGGTCCCGCGGACGGCTGAGCGGGCGCGCTCGGGATCAAGGCACCGATCCCGCGTCCGAGGCCCCGTCGCTTCTCGCTCATGACTTCTCCTTCTCGGCCTCGGCCGCAACCTTGGGGTCGCGCCCTTCGTGTTCCGTGTTGGGCTCGGCGCCACGTTTCGCGATCTCATGCGCCGCCTCGCGGTACGCGAGGGCTCCCGTCGACCCCGGGTCGTAGGTCAGAACGGTCTGTCCGTAGCTCGGGGCCTCGGAGATCCGCACCGAGCGGGGAATCGTCGCCTCGAGGGTCTCGACCGGGAAGTGCCCACGGACCTCCTCCGCGACCTCACGAGCGAGGTTCGTCCGTCCGTCGAACATCGTCAGAAGGATCGTCGACACGTGTAGATCAGTGTTCAGATGGCCGCGGATGAGCTCGATGTTCTTGAGCAGCTGGGTGAGTCCTTCCAGCGCGTAGTACTCGCACTGGATCGGGATCAGGACTTCCTGAGCCGCCACAAAGGCGTTGATGGTCAGGAGCCCGAGACTCGGTGGGCAGTCGATCAGGATGTAGTCATACGGCTCGAGGCCCTCGGTCCTGCGCGCTCGCACATGCTCGCGGATTGCGTTACGCAGGCGGTTTTCACGGGCAACCATGGAGACGAGTTCGATCTCGGCACCAGAGAGATCGATGGTCGCCGGTGCGGCGACAAGTCCCGGCACGCTCCCACACGGCTGAAGCACATCACCCAGGGGGACATCGTCGATGATGACGTCATAGATCGAGGGCACGCCAGACTGGTGGTCGAGTCCCAGCGCGGTCGAGGCATTGCCCTGCGGATCATTGTCGATCACGAGGACGTTCAGTCCGCCCGTCGCGAGGGCGGCGGCAACATTGACGGTAGTGGTGGTTTTGCCCACCCCACCCTTCTGGTTCGCGATAGTGAAGATTCGCGTCTCGCGAGGCCTGGGGAAGCGGGTTCCCTGCAGCTTGATCCGCCGGCGTGCGTCCTCAGCGAGTTGCGCCGCCAGGGGGGTGGTCTCGTCGGTCTCGGGAACGCTCTTCAGCAGCGCAGCACGCCGCCGCTCGTGGGGGTCGGCAAAGCCCTGACCTGCAGTGATACCGTTCGGCGCGCGTGTTTCGTCCTGCGGAGGCACAGCGTCCCCTTCACTCGTTGCGATCGCTCCTTGGCATCGTAATGGCGCCCTGAGCACCGTCCCTGCATTGTCCACAGCGAGTCGCTGTTTCACGTGAAACACGGCCTCCCTTCACTCCGCGGCCCTGGGCGCGCGGTCCGTCCTCAGTGCAAGGCACCGAGGGCCGACGCGTCCGGAGAGCGGAATCGCCGCCCTGAAGGTGCGCCTCAGAAACGGCGGCCAATGCCGAGCCAGCGTCCGAACAGTTCAGCCGAAGAGTCGGTGCGGGACCGTCGCTGGCTGTTTCACGTGAAACGCTCCTTGGCGTTACATGTGACCAGAGCATGCGGCGGCGTTTCATGCGACCAGAGCGGCATGCGGCCCGAAGGGGCCGGCGGTCAGCGCGGCGAGTTGCGCCGCCCACGGTGGTGTTCGTACTTTACGGCACCCGGCGGGCCGTGGGGTCGTAGCCTCGATTGGGTTCAACGGTGGACAAGTGTGGCCGCAACCCTCTCGCGCGAGGACCCACGTCTATGGAGGGAGCTCCGGCGGATTTGCGTAGTCCCGCTGAAAGGAACTGCCAGTACAGTCGGATCGACATAGTGGGTCCCAGGGATGTTGGTGTCCGGTCCCGCATCGCCGCGTCCTCCTGGTTTCACGTGAAACGTCGAGACGCTAGAGACGACGCCCGAGTTCGTGTTCCCGCCAGTCCCGCATCACCCTCCGCAAACATGGGCGGCAAAAGGGAGTTCGCTTGCAGCCGGACGCATAACAGCGTGACCGTCAATGACGTGGCGTGCGCTCTGAACTTGCATCAGCCTCGACAACAACGACTGCACCCGGACGCTCCTCACCGCAGGCGCTGATCCACGTGAAGCAACGACCGCAGGCGCTGTTCCACGTGAAACGAGCCTCCCTGATCAAAGAACGGTGTTTCCGAGTCCTTGGCGCGTACGGAGGCAATCCGGTACCTCCACGGATTCGCATTCGGGGCCGGGGAGCGGCCGGCTAGGCGTCATCCGTCGCAACGGCGGTCATTCCGGTTCACCTCTCCACGACGTTGGTGTAACGGTCGCTTTGCGTCGAAGTGAAACCGAATGGGCCCAATAGTTCCGGGCTGCCCCTATGCGCAGACCGAATCGTGCGCCGACCGGCGTCGTTTCACGTGAAACAGGGCGATCCAGAGCAGTGTGGGAGCAGCTCGGCCCGGCGCCATAGCCTTCCTTCTGTGTGCGAAGTTTGGGGATATACGACCTACTGTCGGCAACGACGGTGGCAAAGTTGCGCAGCTATTCATTCTGCAAGGTCGCGCGCCGGTTGTGGGACGTTGGGGGTCCGGCGACTGCTCCAGCCAGGCCACATAAATTTCACCGACGGTGCACGGGATCGCGCTCGTATTGGCTCTTCCAGCCGCCCTGCCGCGCACGAGTTCCAGCGGCAGCCGTGCTGTTCCACGTGAAACACTGAGTGCGGGCGGGCTCCCACCGGGCCCGCGGCCCGTTCATTCTCCTCACCGGCGGCGCGATTGGTGCTTCCTGGCGCCACGTCGGCGAGCCTTATGAGCACGAGCCTTATGAGCAGTTGCCTTGCCAATCCCCATGAGTTGACGGCGCACCTTACTCCCCGGCTGTGATGACAACGGATGCTGAGATGGGGACGGTCATGGCTGCCGTACAGACCGGTGTGTCGATTGGGGTGTCTGGCATAGGTCGAAGGGACGCGATCGGCATGGTGTCCACCGGGCGCTGGTGAGCACGTGCACGAGGTGCCACGTGGGCAGCACCCGGGCGGGGGCGTTCGGGGTGCAGCGCCCTGGCAATCCCGGTAGTTCCCTCGGCAACCGGTAATCGTTGCCTGCCCGCCAAGCCTCTGGCGTTTCACGTGAAACATGGCACCCTTCGCGTCCGTTTCCCGCCAGCCCGAGCAAATCGGGTTTCAGCATCACACGTCCCCCGCCTGTCGCAGCGGCAGGCTTGTGCGCGCAGGCGGGGCCCCGGCCGGGACAACGCACACGCAGCACGGCCCCGGCTCTCTGCACTTCCAGGGGGGACGCCACGCGACCGACGACAACAGGCTCGCAGCAACTCAGCTGCCCCGCCTTCTAGGTGCATTCCCCTCGTCGTGCTGGAGGGGCGGGGAGTTCGGCGGGACATATGCTCACGTTTCACGTGAAACTAGAGACAAGAGCCGTTATCCACGCGTCCACGAAAAAGGGAGCCAAGCCGATCACCCATGGGGTTCGGTCGTCGCCGTAGCTCGCCTGGATTGCCACAAACGAGAACGAAGACCGGCGTCGCAAGCCCTGCTTTGCTGAGGGATGAGGAAGACTGGTGGCTCTGCCCGGCAATTATGCGCGCCGCGCTCTTGCTGGCCGCGGAGAGCCGAGGTTCGGCACGGTGTCCACGTTTCACGTGAAACCATGCCAATTAGAAGTAGTACGTGCAGTGCGGTGCGGAGCGGTTTGGAACGTGCCTGCGCCGGCGACGTGAGGACGGTCCACTCCGCGGCCTTTGCCCAGAGATCGCGGTCGTTCCGCCACATCGGCGCGAACGCCGTGCCCACCGTGAGCGCCAACTTTGGGACGACGGTCGCAACCCTTTGCGGATCAGTCGCCGGCCAGCGACTTGACGTGCTGACCGACTCGCGGGCTGGTTTCACGTGAAACGACAAACCGCTAGGCCCGCCGGCGGGAAGATAACGCCAAACATGGCCGGCAGCACCAGGCGACAACCAATCGCGCCCGCCGATCATCTTGACCTGCGCACTGCACTTCTCGCTGCTGTGGCACAGGCGGCCCGCACTTACCCGCGAGGCCAGCGTCCTGCACTCTACCCAAGCCGCCGAGGACGACTTCGCAGCAGCTGGCCCGACGGTGCCATCGCAAGTTCGGGCTCGGACACGGGCGCGTGAGCGGGCGCGGCACCGAAACCGCGATCGTTCAGTTTCCGCCTACGGATGTGTCGCGGAGCACGGCTGCCCGCGGCTCCTCCCGAGTTCGGCTACCAATCAACCGAACCATCCCGGTCTTGCTACGTCATCAAGCCGCGGGTTCGGTGGGAACCCGTAGAACTGCTGCGGCACAGACAGACGCCAGCGTGAGGGGGCCGCCGCACACAGGTCATCGACGTTTGTCGAGCACTACAACTGTAGTGGCTTCGCCGTCGGCAACTGGGATCACCTGTTCGACCCGTACCTCGGCGACTCCGAACTTACGAAGCACGTACTTTGCGCTGTCGAGCTCTTCCTCTGCCCGCTGTCCCTTGAGAGCGACCAGTCGGCCGCCGGGTTTTACGAGCGGCATCGTCCAACGGGCAAGCTTGTCCATCGCGGCGACGGCACGGGCCGTGACGACGTCGAAGGCGACCTTCCCGTGGAGCTCCTCAGCCCGGGCCTGCACCACGGTCACGTTGTCAAGGCCGAGCTCTTCCACAACGTCGGAGAGCCAGGTGACCCTCCGCTCCATCGGCTCGATGAGGTGGACGTCGAGGTCGGGGCGCAGCAGGGCGACGACAACGCCGGGAAAGCCGGCCCCGGACCCGACGTCAGCGACGGCCGCCGCTTCGGGGATGAAGGGCACGACAGCGGCGGAGTTGACGAGGTGCCGGGACCACAGCCGCGGGAGCTCCCGCGGCCCGATCAACCCGCGCAGCTCGCCCTCCTCGGCGAGCATTTTCGCAAAGTGCTCAGCCGGCGCCCAGGCGAGCCCGAACAACTCGCGAACGGCGTCCGATGGCTCCTCGACGCCCGCTTCCTCCGGTTCCGTCATCGGGTCAGGCGGGGTGGATGACCACGCGGCGCTCAGGCTCGACGCCCTCTGAGTCGCTGACGAGCCCGGCGGCCGCAACGACGTCGTGGACGACCTTCCGCTCGAACGGGTTCATGGGCGGCAGCGCCTGCTTCTCGCCGGAGGCGCGTACCTCGCGGATCGCCTGCTCGGCGATCATCGTCAGCTCACCTCGCCGGCCCTTGCGGTACCCGGCGATGTCGAGCATCAATCGGCTCCGTTCGCCCGTCTTCGCCTGGACGGCAAGCCGGGTGAGTTCCTGGACAGCGTCGAGCACCTCGCCGTCCTTGCCGACGAGCCGCTTGAGCCAGCGCGAGCCGTCCTCCTCGGACACGATCTCGACGGCAGCCCGTCCGTGGTCGACGTCGATGTCGATGTCCCCGTCGAGGTCCGCGATGTCGAGCAGCTCCTCGAGGTAGTCGGCGGCGATCTCGCCTTCCTCCTCCAGGCGCTTGATCGCCTCGGAGCTCGTCGGCCTGGGGGTGTCGACGCCGGCCTTCTCGTCCTCGCTCACGGGGTGTCCCTCTTCTCTAGCCCTGTGCCGCCTCTACGGCAGCCTGCTGGATCGTGCGCGCCCTCGAGGGCACGGATGCTACTTCTTCTTGCCCTGGTTCTTGGCCTGAGCCTTACGCCTCGCGGCAGCGGCACGTCGCTGTGCTGCACGCTCGTCGTAGCGCTTCTGGGCGCGTTCCTCGGGCGTGAGACCGTCCTTGCCGATCCGCGCGGACGGCGCCTTCTCCGGCTCCGCCCCCTCCTCAGGATCCGTCTCGTCCGCCGTCGACGCAGCGATCGGCGCGGGCGTCACGGGGGGCGCAACCTTCTTGGCGCGGTCCTTGCGCTTGGGCTGCACGCGCTGCCCCTTCGGCGGCTCGACCTCGGTGGCCGGCTTGGCCTCGTCCACCTCGGGGGGCAGACCCTTGCGGGCTCGCTTCTTCGCCAGGCGCTCCTGGCGTGCCTTGTAGGCCTCGGAGCCGGGCGCCGGCTGCTTGCGAATCGTGTAGAACTGCTGCCCCATCGACCAGAGGTTCGACACGGACCAGTAGATGAGGACACCGATCGGGAAGTTCACGCCGGAGAAGGCGAAGACCAGCGGGAGGATGTACATCAGCATCTTCTGCTGACGCGCCATCGGGTTGTCGAGCGCCGACGCCGGCATGTTCTTCATCGTCAGCTGGCGCTGCGTGAGGAACGTCGTCACCGACATCAAGATGATGAGCAGGACGGTGACGATCTTGACCGTGGTCAGGTCCGAGGACAGGAACGTCTCGGAGATCGGGGCGCCCAGGAGGGTCGAGCGCTCCGCCTGCTGCGCCAGCTCCTGGGTCAGCGGACCGATGGAGTCCCTGTCACCGTCCGCGTACGTCCCCTGTGACAACGGGCCCAGGCTGTTCAGCACGCGGAAGAGCGCGAAGAAGATCGGCATCTGCAGAAGGATCGGCAGGCACGACGCGAACGGGTTCGTCCCGTGCTCGCGGTACAGGGCCATCATCTCTTCCTGCATCTTCTGACGCGATGCAGGATCGGTCTTGCCCTTGTACTTCTTCTGGAGCTTCTGCATCTCGGGCTGCACGAGCTGCATGCCGCGAGCAGCTTTGATCTGCTTGAAGAACAGCGGGATGATCAGGATCCGGATCACGATCGTCAGTCCGACGATCGAGAGCACCCATGCCCAGCCCGAGCCGGCGGACATGCCGAGCCACACGAGCAGGTCGTGCACCCGGACCATGATCCAGGCGACGGCGACCATGATCGGGTACAGGATTGTGTCGAACCAGTCCATGCTGTGCGCTCCTAGCGATCCTGCGGCGCGATCGTCCGCGCCCCCCGAGTGTCTGCACCGAGGGTACGGGTTCCCGCACTCTCGTCCGAACTCCGCGGCTCTGCGTCCGCCTTCGCCGCTCCTGCCACCGCGTTCGACCACCGTCCCCGCGGAGGAACATGGTCCACGCCCCCGTGGCTCCACGGGTTGCACCGCAGCAGCCGCCAGCCGGCCAGCGCCGTCCCCTTCACAGCGCCGTGCCGGCGCAGTGCCGTGACCGCGTAGGCGGAGCACGACGGGTAGTACTTGCAGCTCGGCGGCAACCAGGGAGACACGACGGCCTGGTAGACCCGAACCAGACCGAGGAGCAACCAGGTCAGTGGATTGCGCGGGCGAACGTCGTGCCCGTCCGACGGCGCCGCTCGCCCCGGCCGGTCGTCACTCACGACGCGTCCCGGGCGGTGGGAACCCGGCCGTCTTCCCGCCGTCGTGCGCCGGCCAGCGCCCGGTCGAGGTCGTGCGCGAGGTCGGCGCTGCTCGCCCCGGCGGCCGGTGGCAGCGCCCGGACGACGACGCGCGTGCCCGCCTCGAGGAGCTGGACCCTCTGCGCCATCAGCGCTCGGAGCCGGCGCTTCACCTCGTTCCGTCGCACGGCGTTGCCGACCGCCTTGGGCACGACGAAGCCGACGAGGGCCGCGCGCTCGTCGCGGCCGCTCGTCGGCCAGTGGTCTGTGTGCGCGCCGGACCGCAGGTGGACGACCAGACGTCGCGCACCGCTGCGGGCACCCCGGCGAACTGCGTCGGAGAAATCCTCAGACCGGCGCATACGGTGCCGGGCCGGCAGCACCGTCAGCTCAGGCGGAGAGCTCGGAACGCCCCTTGCGACGGCGCGCGGCGAGAATGGCGCGGCCGGCGCGGGTACGCATCCGCAGGCGGAACCCGTGCACCTTGGCCCGGCGCCGGTTGTTCGGCTGGAAAGTGCGCTTGCTCACGGCATTACTCCAAAACGCTCGGTAACTCGTCAGGCCCCGCCACGGTCGGGCAGTGCTGGTCGGACCCGCCTACGTCCCCGGGCCGCCACGCAGTCAGCGCGGGCACACCAGAAGATCCGTCGAGACGGCCTCCCCACGGTACGTGAGCGCCTTCCGCGGGTCAATCCGGACTGCGTCAGCCCGAGCTGTGGATCGAGACACACAGGGCTGTGGACCGAGCCCGTCCGATGGGCCCGAGTACTAGCCTCGTCCCGTCCGCAAGCGAGCGCCCGATGACCCAGAGATGAACAACTGTCTCTCTACCCACACTTGTGGACAAACGTGTGGATGACGCACTGTTCCGTGCGACACTCACACATCACGCCCACGTCGTCCCAGGGGGAGAGCAGTGCCCGAGAACCAACCGATCGCGGAGAGCTGGGCTCGCGCGGTCGATCTTCTCACCACCCGGGGCGAGATCGGGCGGGGGCAGCTGGCGTTCGTCAGCCTGACACGCCCGCTCGGCGTCATCGACGGCACGATCCTCCTCGCGGTGCCGAGCGACTTCGCCAAGGACTTCCTCGAGACCCGCGCCCGTATCCCCATCACGGAGGCCCTCGCCGAGGTCGTGGGCGCACCGGTCCGCTTCGCGGTCACCGTCGACCCGACGCTCGAGACGGAGCCTGCGCCGTCGGCGCCGGAACCCCCCGCCACCCCGTCCTCCGGCCAGGACTTCCCCACCCCGGCGGCCGGGAACGACTTCCGGAGCGCGCCCTCGGCACGCACGCCGGCCCGTGCGGTCGACGAACGACCGGTGCCGCAGCGCAACAGCGCCGACCGTGGCTCTTCCACCGACGACCACTCGGTGGACTCGTCGCGCCTGAACCCGAAGTACACATTCGAGACGTTCGTCACCGGCGCCTCGAACCGGTTTGCGCACGCCGCTGCGACCGCCGTCGCCGAGGCCCCTGCCAAGGCCTACAACCCGCTGTTCATCTACGGCGGCTCGGGTCTGGGCAAGACGCACCTGCTCCACGCCATCGGTCACTACGCCCGGAACCTCTACCCCGGCATCCGCGTGCGGTACGTGAACTCCGAGGAGTTCACCAACGACTTCATCAACTCCATCCGGGACGACAAGGCCGAGAACTTTCAGCGCCGGTACCGCAACGTCGACGTGCTGCTCATCGACGACATCCAGTTCCTGGGCGGCAAGGAGCAGACCGTCGAGGAGTTCTTCCACACGTTCAACTCGCTCCACAACGACAACAAGCAGGTCGTGATCACCTCCGACCTGCCGCCCAAGCAGCTCAACGGCTTCGAGGACCGGCTCCGCTCACGGTTCGAGTGGGGTCTGCTGACCGACGTCCAGCCGCCGGACCTCGAGACCCGGATCGCGATCCTGCGGAAGAAGGCCGTCAACGAGAACCTCCAGGCCTCCGACGAGGTGCTGTCGTACATCGCCTCGCGGATCTCCACGAACATCCGCGAGCTGGAGGGCGCCCTCATCCGCGTCACGGCCTTCGCGAACCTCAACCGCCAGCCGGTCGAGCTGTCGCTGGCGGAGATGGTGCTCAAGGACCTCATCACCGATCCCGAGGGCGAGGACATCACGCCGGCGCTCATCATGAGCCAGACCGCGAACTACTTCTCCGTCTCCATCGAGGCGCTGTGCTCCGCGGACCGCTCCAGGGTGCTCGTCAACGCCCGTCAGATCGCCATGTACCTCTGCCGCGAGCTCACCGACCTCTCGCTGCCGAAGATCGGCCAGCTCTTTGGCGGTCGCGACCACACCACCGTGATGCACGCCAACCGCAAGATCCGCGAGCAGATGGCGGAGAAGCGCTCCACCTTCAACCAGGTCACCGAGCTGACGAACCGCATCAAGCAGAAGGCCCGCGGCGCCTGACCCGCCGCACGGAGCTCCACGCTCGGAGGCCGAGCACTCCACCCGCCGTGAGCGCCGGCACCTGAGCCGTCGCACAGCGCCGGCGCCGCCGAAGGCGTCCTCACCGGCGCTGCACCGCAGCCTGGTGGCGCGCGACCAGGGCGCCGTGCGGTGCGCGTGCGCGGGCGGCAATGCGTCGCGACGGCGCGACAGCACCACGAGGTGACGCCGACCACCAGGCGACGCCGACCACCAGGCGACGCCGACCACGAGGCGACGCGGCCGGGAGACCGCGGAGACGACAGGGCCGTGGGCCCCGACGGCCTCTCCGGCTCGCACGTTACGGGCAGGTTCTCACCGTGCCGTCCATACCCCGCCCTAGGGGCTTGTCAGCGACCCTTCTCGCCATGTAGTGAAGATTCACAGATGTGCACAAACCTGTGGACAGCGGTGGACAACCCGAAACGTTGCCGTGGACGAACGACAAGAGTTCGGTGGACGGCGCGTGGGGACGAATCACAGATCCACTGCCGCGAGCCTTCGTGCACAGCGCCGGCCACCGCGTCGCCCACATCGGGGATGCCGACGTGACCTGCGACGACGGCGGTTCTCCACAGTTTCCACACGGGCTACGACGATGAAGACACTTATATGAGGGGAATGTTGTGGACGACCGACGAGGCCCCGGACCGACCTGTTCCGAATCTCGTGTCACAGGTCTGTGATTCGGCTACCGAGCCCTTGATCACCTCGCGTAAGGTTGGCCTGCGCCGCGTGCACCCTCCGGCGATTCCTCGAGAGAAGGTCATCCATCGTGAAGTTCCGGGTCGAGCGTGACGTCCTGACCGAGGCTGTCACCTGGACGGCACGTTCCCTCCCAGCACGACCCCCAGTTCCCGTCCTCGCCGGCGTACGGCTCGAGGCGGACGCCGACGGGACTCTGACCCTCTCGAGCTTCGACTACGAGGTCTCCGCCCGCTCCGAGGTGCCCGCCGACGTCGAGTCCGCCGGCGTCGTCCTCGTCTCCGGCCGGCTCCTGGCGGACATCTGCAAGGCCCTGCCCGCCAAGCCGGTCGACGTCGCGCTCGACGGCTCGAAGGTGGTCCTCACCTGCGGCGCCTCCCGCTTCACGCTCCTGACCATGCCCGTGGACGACTACCCGGCGCTGCCCGGGATGCCCGAGGTGAGCGGCAGCGTCGAGGCCGGGGTCCTCACCGAGGCCGTCGCGCAGGTGACGATCGCCGCCAGCCGCGACGAGACGCTGCCCCTGCTGACCGGCGTCCGCATGGAGATCGAGGGCGAGAAGATCACGCTCCTGGCCACCGACCGGTACCGCCTCGCCATGCGCGAGCTCACCTGGCACCCCGCCTCGCCGTCGATCAGCTCCTTCGCGCTGGTCCGTGCCCGCACGCTCTCCGACGTCGCGAAGTCGATGACCAGCGCCGGCTCCGTCGACGTCGCGCTGTCCACGGAGGGGCCAGCCGCGCTGGTCGGCTTCGAGGCCGGCGGCCGCCGCACCACGTCGCTCCTGGTCGAGGGCGACTACCCGCCCGTGCGTCGCCTGTTTCCCGAGTCCACCACCACCCACGCCGTGGTCAACACCCACGTCCTCGTCGAGGCGGCCCGCCGCGTGAGCCTGGTGGCCGAGCGCAACACCCCGATCCGCCTGACCTTCAGCGAGGGGCAGGTGGTCCTCGAGGCCGGCCAGGGCGACGACGCGCAGGCCTCCGAGGCGCTCGAGGCGACGCTGACGGGCGAGCCGATCACCACGGCCTTCAACCCGCACTACCTCCTCGACGGTCTCGGCGCGCTCACCACGCCGTTCGTGCGGATGTCGTTCACCCACCCGTCCAAGCCGGCCGTCATGACCGGCCAGGGCTCGCTCGAGGGCGACGACGACCCGGGCTTCCGCTACCTGCTGATGCCGATCCGGTTCGCCGGCTGAGCCCTCCCGGGCCACACTGGCCGGGGACGGCGCACGGTCCGCAACGCGGGCGCGCCCACACGCACGAGCGAGACGGCAAACCGGAGGGAGCCGAGATGCACATCGGGATGGTCGGCCTCGGACGCATGGGCGGGAACATGGCCGAGCGCCTGCGCGCCGCAGGCGTGGAGGTCACCGGCTACGACGCCAACCCGGAGAACACCGAGGTCGCCACGCTCGCCGAGCTCGCGGCCGCGCTGCCCCGGCCCCGCCGGGTGGTGTGGGTGATGGTCCCGGCCGGGCCGCCGACGGCGGCCGTGCTGGAGGAGCTGGCTGAGGTCCTGGACGAGGGCGACCTCGTCGTCGAGGGCGGCAACTCCCACTTCGAGGAGGACCGCGTCAACGCCGAGACCCTCGCCGAGCGCGGGATCTCCTACGTCGACGTCGGCGTCTCCGGCGGCATCTGGGGCCGCGAGAACGGGTACGGCCTCATGGCGGGCGGGGCGGCCGAGGACATCGAGCACCTCATGCCGGTCTTCGACGCGCTGCGACCGGAGGGGCCCCGCGAGGAGGGGTTCGTCCACGCCGGGCCCGTCGGCGCCGGCCACTACGCCAAGATGGTTCACAACGGCATCGAGTACGGCCTCATGCAGGCCTACGCCGAGGGCTACCAGCTCCTCGAGGCCCGTGACGACCTGATCCCCGACGTCGGAGCGGTCTTCGGCGCTTGGCGCCGCGGCACCGTGGTGCGCTCGTGGCTGCTGGACCTGATGGTCAAGGCCGTCGAGGAGGACCCGGGCCTGGACGACATCTCGGGCTGGGTGGACGACTCGGGCGAGGGCCGCTGGACCATCATCGAGGCGATCGACGCCGCCGTTCCGGTGCCGGTGATCTCCTCCGCGCTGTTCGCGCGCTTCTCCTCCCGGCAGCCGAACTCCCCGGCGATGCGCGCCGTCGCCGCGCTGCGCAAGCAGTTCGGCGGGCACGCCGTGCACGCCTCGGACGGCGGCGCGAAGGTCGGCGCCCCGCCCGGGGCGACGGCGGAGCGGGGTTCCGTGGCGGCACCCGGCGCGAGCGAGTAGACACCACCAGGGACGGAAGGAGCAGGGCGGGGATGTACGTCTCGGACCTCGCCCTGAACGACTTCCGGTCCTACCGCGAGGTGGTCCTGGCGCTCGAGCCGGGCGTGACGGCCTTCGTGGGCCAGAACGGTCAGGGCAAGACGAACCTCGTGGAGTCGGTGGCCTACCTCTCGACCTTCTCGAGCCACCGAGTCGCCGCCGACGCCGCGCTCGTCCGCCAGGGCACCGGCGGAGCGGTGGTGCGGGCCAAGATCGTCCACGGTGACCGGCCCACGCTGGTCGAGCTCGAGATCGTGGCAGGCAAGGCGAACCGGGCCCGGCTCAACCGCGCCCCGGCCCGCACCCGCGACGTGCTCGGCGTGGTCCGCACGGTGGTGTTCGCCCCCGAGGACCTCGAGCTGGTGAAGGGCGACCCGGGTCACCGGCGGCGGTTCCTCGACGAGCTGACCGTGCTCATCACGCCCCGCCTCTCGGGGGTGCGGTCGGAGTACGACAAGGTCCTGCGCCAGCGCGGGGCCCTCCTGAAGTCCGCCGGGGCCGCGCGCCGCCGCGGCGGCCGCGTCGACCTGAGCACCCTGGACGTGTGGGACGGCCAGCTCGCGCGGGCCGGCGCCCAGCTCGTGACCGCCCGCGCCCAGCTGGTCAGGAAGCTGCGGCCGCACGTGGCCGCCGCCTACGACCAGGTCAGCGCCGGCCAGGGAGCGGCCCGCATCGACTACCGGGCCAGCATCGACGTCGTGGACGAGACCCCCGACCTCGACGCCGCCGAACTGGCCGACGACAGCGCCGCCGGGGACGCCGCCCGCGGCGCCGTCGAGGCGCGCGAGGAGGCGCTGCTCGACACCGGGGCCGTCACGCAGCGGCTGCTCGACGCGATGGGCCGGCTGCGGGAGCGCGAGATCGAGCGCGGGGTGTGCCTGGTGGGGCCGCACCGCGACGACCTCGTCCTCTCGCTCGGCACCCTGCCCGCCAAGGGGTACGCCAGCCACGGCGAGTCCTGGTCGTACGCCCTGGCGCTGCGGCTCGCGTCCTACGAGGTGCTCCGGGAGGACGAGGCCTCCCCGTGGGGCCGCGACGGCGAACCGGTCCTGATCCTCGACGACGTCTTCGCCGAGCTCGACTCGCGCCGGCGCGAGCGGCTCGCCGGCATGGTCGCGCACGCGCAGCAGGTGCTCATCACGGCCGCCGTGCCCGAGGACGTCCCGGCGGCGCTCGACGGGGCCCGGTTCGACGTCCACGGCGGGGAGGTCACCCGTGCCTGACCCCACCCGGCCCACCGGACCCGCCGGGCCGGTCGGACCGGCCGGACCCGTGGAACCGGCCGGACCCGTGGAACCGGCCGGGCCCGCGGAACCGATCGGGCCCGCCGGGCCCACCGAGCCGTCCGACACCGCCGACCAGGACGCCGTCGCCCGCCTGGCGCTGGAGCGAGCCCGCGAGGCCGCACGCGCGAAGGGCCTCTACCGCGCCCCCGCCCCCCGCCGGCGCCGCGGGGCGACGGCGGAGCCTGCCGCCGAGGACGTCGACGGCGCACCGCCCCCCGGCTCCTGGCGGCCCGGCCCGGGCCTGGGCTACGGCATCAGCGGGCCCGGGCCGTCCCGGCGCGACCCGCAGCCCCTCGGCGGCATCGCCGCCCGGATGCTCACCCAGCGTGGGTGGAGCACGCCGCTGAGCGTCGGCGGCGTCGTCGGGCGCTGGCGCGAGGTGGTGGGTGACCAGCTCGCGGACCACTGCCACGTGGAGACCTTCGAGGAGGGCGCGCTGGTGCTCCGCACCACCTCCACGGCCTGGGCCACCCAGGTCCGGCTGCTCCTCCCGCAGCTGGAACGACGCCTCGCGGAGGAGGTCGGCGAGGGCACCGTCACCTCCATCACGGTGCTCGGCCCGGGCGGTCCGAGCTGGAAGCGCGGACGGCGTTCGGTGCCCGGGCGGGGCCCACGCGACACCTACGGCTGAGAACCCCGCCCATCCGGCTTTCCACCTGTGGACAGACCCTGTGGATATTCGCGGTTTTCGGCCCGCTCGCTGTAGAATCGACCGACCCACCCGTGCGGCGCGTAACCGTGCCCAGGGGATCAAGCGGTAGCCCCGCACCCGGCCCTCCGGCCAGGTGGTGGCGGTGCGCTGCCCGCGAGACGAGGAGAGCCTACGACCGTGGCTGACCACCGTGCTGACGCTGCCGAGAACGTCGTGACCGAGAGCGCGCCCGAGGCACCGGCCGCACCCGAGGCACCGGAGCACAACCCCGGCACCGTGCCGGTGACCCAGGAGTACGGCGCCAGCAACATCACCGTCCTCGAGGGTCTCGAGGCGGTGCGCAAGCGGCCCGGCATGTACATCGGCTCCACCGGCGAGCGCGGCCTGCACCACCTGGTCTACGAGGTCGTGGACAACTCCGTCGACGAGGCGCTGGCGGGCTACTGCGACCACATCGGGGTCACCCTCCTCGCCGACGGCGGGGTCAAGGTGGTCGACAACGGCCGCGGCATCCCGGTCGACATCGTCGAGTCCGAGGGCAAGCCGGCCGTCGAGGTCGTCCTGACGATCCTGCACGCCGGCGGCAAGTTCGGCGGCGGCGGGTACGCCGTCTCCGGCGGTCTGCACGGCGTGGGCGTCTCCGTGGTCAACGCGCTCTCCCACCGCCTCCAGGTGGAGGTCAGGCGCCAGGGCTTCGCCTGGCGGATGGGCTTCGTCGACGGCGTGCCCACCGGCCCGCTCGTCAAGGGGGACCCGACCGAGGAGACCGGCACGTCGGTCACCTTCTGGGCCAACGGTGACATCTTCGAGACCACCGACTACAGCTTCGAGACGCTGCGCGCCCGGTTCCAGCAGATGGCCTTCCTCAACAAGGGCCTGCGCATCACCCTGACCGACGAGCGCTCCGGCGTCACCGGCGAGGGCGACGAGATCACGGGCGACGCCGCCGGCCCGGGCGACGACGCGCGCACCGGGCACCGCGAGGTCTCCTACATGTACGAGGGCGGCCTGCGCGACTACGTCAAGCACCTGAACTCGACGAAGAAGGTCGAGCTGGTCCACCCGGACGTCATCTCCCTCGAGGCCGAGGACCGCGAGCGGCGCATCTCCGTGGAGATCGCGATGCAGTGGACCAACGGGTACTCCGAGGCGGTGCACACCTACGCCAACACCATCAACACCACCGAGGGCGGCACCCACGAGGAGGGCTTCCGCGCCGCGCTGACCTCGCTGATGAACAAGTACGCCCGCGACAAGGGCATGCTGAAGGAGAAGGACGAGAACCTCACGGGTGACGACATCCGCGAGGGCCTGACCGCCGTCATCTCCGTCAAGCTCGGCGAGCCGCAGTTCGAGGGCCAGACGAAGACGAAGCTCGGCAACACCGAGGCCCGGACCTTCGTCCAGACCCAGCTCTACTCCCACCTCGGTGACTGGCTCGACCGCCACCCGAACGAGGCGAAGGACATCTTCCGCAAGTCCCAGCAGGCGGCGGCCGCCCGCATGGCGGCCCGCAAGGCCCGCGAGGCCACCCGCCGCAAGGGCCTGCTCGAGTCCAACTCGATGCCGGGCAAGCTCAAGGACTGCTCCAGCCGCGACGCGCGGGTCTCGGAGATCTTCATCGTCGAGGGTGACTCGGCCGGCGGCTCGGCCGTGCAGGGCCGGGACCCCGAGACGCAGGCGATCCTGCCCCTGCGCGGGAAGATCCTCAACGTCGAGAAGGCGCGCCTCGACCGCGCCCTCGGCAACCAGGAGATCCAGGCGCTGATCACCGCGTTCGGCACCGGCATCGGCGAGGACTTCGACGTCGCGAAGCTGCGGTACTACAAGATCGTGCTCATGGCCGACGCCGACGTCGACGGCCAGCACATCACCACACTGCTGCTGACCCTGCTGTTCCGGTACATGAGGCCGCTGGTCGAGAACGGGCACGTCTACCTCGCCCAGCCCCCGCTGTACCGCCTCAAGTGGTCCAACTCGCCGCACCAGTACGTGTACTCCGACAAGGAGAAGGACGCGTTCCTGGCGGAGGGCGCACGCGCCGGCAAGCGACTGCCCAAGGAGAGCGGCATCCAGCGCTACAAGGGTCTGGGCGAGATGAACGACCAGGAGCTGTGGGAGACCACGATGAACCCGGACACCCGCACGCTTCGCCAGGTCACCATCGACGACGCGGCCGCCGCCGACGAGATGTTCTCCATCCTCATGGGCGAGGACGTCGAGTCGCGCCGCGGCTTCATCCAGCGCAACGCGCACGACGTGCGCTTCCTGGACATCTAGCCACCCCTGCCTGACCCGGGGCCGCCACGACCGCCCCGGACGTGACCGACGAGGACGAGAAGGACACCAGTGACCCAGCCACCCGAGGACCAGGGCCCCACCGAGCAGCCGGAGGGCACCGAGGACCAGGTCGCCGTGCGCGACCGCATCGAGCAGGTGGACCTGCAGCTGGAGATGCAGCGCTCCTACCTGGACTACGCGATGTCCGTCATCGTCTCGCGCGCCCTGCCGGACGTGCGCGACGGCCTCAAGCCGGTCCACCGGCGCGTGCTCTACGCGATGTACGACGGCGGCTACCGCCCCGACTCCAGCTTCTCCAAGTGCTCGCGCGTGGTCGGGGAGGTCATGGGGCAGTACCACCCCCACGGCGACACCTCCATCTACGACGCCCTGGTGCGGCTGGTCCAGCCGTGGTCGATGCGCTACCCGCTCGTCGCCGGGCAGGGGAACTTCGGCTCGCCCGGCGACCTGGGCGCCGCGGCCCCCCGGTACACCGAGTGCAAGATGGCGCCGCTCGCCCTGGAGATGGTGCGCGACATCGACTCCGACACCGTCGACTTCCAGGACAACTACGACGGCCGCAACCAGGAGCCGGTGGTCCTGCCGTCCCGGTTCCCCAACCTCCTCGTCAACGGCTCCGAGGGCATCGCCGTCGGCATGGCCACCCGGATCCCGCCGCACAACCTGCGCGAGGTCGCCGACGGCGTGAAGTGGTTCCTCGAGCACCCCGAGGCCACCAAGGAAGAGCTCCTCGGCGAGCTCATGCTGCGGATCAAGGGCCCCGACTTCCCGACCGGCGCGACCATCCTGGGCCGGCGGGGCATCGAGGAGATGTACCGCACCGGCCGCGGGTCGATCACCCAGCGGGCCGTGGTCACGGTCGAGGAGATCCAGGGCCGCCAGTGCCTCGTGGTCTCCGAGCTGCCGTACCAGGTCAACCCCGACCGGCTCTCGCAGAAGATCGTCGACGGCGTCAAGGACGGCCGGATCACCGGCGTCGCCGACATCCGCGACGAGTCCTCGGGCCGTAACGGGCAGAAGCTCGTCATCGTCCTCAAGCGCGACGCCGTCGCCAAGGTCGTGCTGAACAACCTGTACAAGCACACCCAGCTGCAGGACAACTTCCCGGCGAACATGCTCGCCCTGGTCGACGGCGTGCCGCGCACCCTGAGCCTGGACGGCTTCGTCCGGCACTGGGTCAACCACCAGATCGACGTCATCGTCCGGCGCACCCGTTTCCTGCTGCGCAAGGCCGAGGAGCGCATCCACATCCTGCGCGGTCTCCTCAAGGCGCTGGACGCCCTGGACGAGGTGATCGCGCTGATCCGGCGCTCCCCGACCGTGGAGGAGGCCCGCACCGGCCTGATGGAGCTCCTCGAGATCGACGAGATCCAGTCCGAGGCCATCCTGACGATGCAGCTACGGCGTCTCGCCGCCCTCGAGCGCCAGAAGATCCTCGAGCAGCACGAGGAGGAGGAGGCGAAGATCCGGAACTTCAAGACCATCCTCGCCTCGCCCGAGCGGCAGCGCGAGATCGTCGGCGAGGAGCTCGCCGCGACGGTCGAGAAGTACGGCGACGACCGCCGCACGACGATCGTGCCCTTCGACGGGGAGATGTCCATCGAGGACCTCATCCCGGAGGAGGACATCGTCGTCACCATCACGCGTGGCGGCTACGCCAAGCGCACGCGCACGGACAACTACCGCTCCCAGCGCCGCGGCGGCAAGGGCGTCAAGGGCGCGCAGCTGCGCGAGGACGACCTCGTCGAGCACTTCGGCGTCACCACCACGCACCACTGGCTGCTGTTCTTCACCAACCTCGGCCGGGTCTACCGGGCGAAGGGGTACGAACTCCCCGAGGGCGGCCGCGACTCCAAGGGCCAGCACGTGGCCAACCTGCTCGCCTTCCAGCCCGGCGAGAGCATCGCCCAGGTGGTGGCGCTGCGGGACTACGACCAGGCCGAGTACCTCGTCCTGGCCACCCAG
This sequence comes from Georgenia daeguensis, assembly GCF_039537705.1. NCBI lineage: Bacteria > Bacillati > Actinomycetota > Actinomycetes > Allobogoriellales > Allobogoriellaceae > Georgenia > Georgenia daeguensis. The sequence continues at coordinate 10,771 of NZ_BAABBA010000012.1, read as the reverse complement.
CGCGGCCTGGTGAAGAAGACGCGCCTGCAGGAGTACAACACCAACCGCACCGGCGGCGTCATCGGCATCAACCTGCGCGAGGACGAGGACGGCAACCCCGACCGCGTGATCGCCGCGCGGCTCGTCAACCCCGACGACGACCTCCTCCTGGTCTCCCGGAAGGGCCAGTCGCTGCGCTTCACCGCCACCGACGAGGCGCTGCGGCCCATGGGTCGGGCGACCTCCGGCGTGACCGGCATGAAGTTCCGTGACGGCGACGAGCTGCTCGCGATGGACGTCCTGCGCGACTGGTACGAGAACTCCGCGCTCTTCGTGGTCACCGAGGGCGGCTTCGCCAAGCGCACGTCGGTGTCCGAGTACCGCGTCCAGGGCCGCGGCGGCCTGGGCATCAAGGTCGCCAACCTCGTGGAGGCCCGCGGGGACCTCGTGGGCGCGCTCCTGACCGCGCCCGACGACGAGGTGATGGTCATCATGGAGAGCGGCAAGATCGTCCGGTCCGCCGTCGCCGAGGTCAACCTCACCGGCCGGAACACCCAGGGCGTCACCTTCGCCCGTCCCGACAAGGGCGACCGGATCATCGCCGTCGCCCGCAACGTCCAGCGCGACGTTGACGCCGAGGTCGGGGTCGAGGGCACCCCCGCCACCGGGGAGACCGCGGCCTCCGGCGACACCGCCGTGACGGGGTCGACGCCGGAGGACGCCGACGGGGTAGCGTCGTCCCCTGAGGAAGCGGCCGGCGCCACTGACGGAGGAGACGCATGAGCACCACCAGCCCGGGGCGGGACGGCATGACCCCGCCGCCCCCGCCGTCTCCCGACGACGACCTCTCCCGCACGCAGACGCTCCGGCGCAGCGTCGCCGACCGGTTCGCCGGCCCGGCACAGCGGGAAGGGGCACCGGCCGACCGCCCCGCGGTCTCGCCCACGTCCGCCGAGTCACCCGGGGAGGCCTCGCGTCCCGGCGGCGCCGCACGGCCGGCACGGCCGGTCGCCGGGGGCCCGCGCCGGGTGCGGCTGTCGATCTCGCGGATCGATCCCTGGTCGGCGATGAAGCTGTCGTTCCTGCTGTCGGTGGCGCTCGGCATCATGATCGTCGTCGCCGCCGCGCTGGTCTGGTTCGTGCTCGACTCGATGCACGTCTTCGCCGACATCGAGGACCTGCTCGTGTCGATCGGCTCGGAGAGCTTCCTGCAGCTGATGGACTACGTGAAGTTCGACCGAGTGATGTCCTTCGCCACGATCGTCGGCGTGGTGGACATCCTGCTGCTGACCGCGCTCGGGACGATCGGCGCCTTCCTGTACAACATCGTGGCCGCGCTCGTGGGCGGGCTGCACATGACGCTGACGGACGACTGACCTGGCGCCCGTGAATCTCGTCACCTGGCCGCCTGCCGGTTTGGGACGAGGGCGGGCGCTGGGATAGTCTTGCACGCGCGCACAGCGCACGCCCCCGAGGACCTTCCGGTCCTGACGGGTCGGCGGGGGCCTATAGCTCAGTCGGTTAGAGCGCTTCCCTGATAAGGAAGAGGTCGCTGGTTCGAGTCCAGCTAGGCCCACCCCGCACCGCCCCTGCGGGCCCCGAGGGGCATCACAGGAGGTACGACGTGAAGAAGGCACTGCTGCTGGCCACCGCCGCGATCACGGGTTACGTCGCCTGGATCAAGGTGCGGCAGGACCGCGAGGAGCGGGACCTGTGGGCGGAGGTCACCGACAGCTTCGGCGAGCAGCCCCCCCAGGTGACCGGGTAGTTTCCATCCGCGCCCCACGGGGTGCGCGGGGCCATGGCGCAATTGGTAGCGCACCTGCTTTGCAAGCAGGGGGTTACGGGTTCGAGTCCCGTTGGCTCCACCGCAGTCGTGAGGCCCTTCCCCGTCCGGGGAGGGGCCTCACGCGTTCGGTGGTCGCACCGCCCAGGACGCCGACGTCACCCTCCCAGGCGGCGTCGCGCCCGGCGCAGCACCTCTCCGCCCGGTTCTCGTCGGGGGCCGGAACGCCCAGGCGTGCAGCCTTGCGCCGGTGCCGTCACCACCGTCGTCGCCGAAGGGTCGATCCTCGGTCTGGTTGTGACCCGCCGAGTACCCGTCGACGGTGATCGTGATGTCGCAGGTCACGCTGCCCACGAGTCCCTCCAGCCCCCTTTCAGCTCATCGCGGCCCGCACGAGCTCGAGGACCTTCTTCTCCACCGCCGGGGTCCAGCTCTGGATCGCGTACGACACCGGCCACATGTCGCCGTCGTCGATCTTCGCGGCGTCCTGGAAACCGAGGGTCGCGTACCGGTAGCCGAACTTGCCGGCGTCCTGGAAGAAGACGACGACCTTGCCGTCGGCGTTCGCGTAAGCGGGCATCCCGTACCAGGTCTTCGGCGACAGCTCGGGGGCGGCCTCGGTCACCGCCATGTGCACGCGCTCGGCGAGCGCGCGGTCGGTCGGCGCCATCTCCGCGATCCGGTCGAGAACGGCCTGCAGGCCGTCGGCCCTCTTGGCGCCCTTGCGCCCCTCCGCGCGCAGCTCCGCCGCGCGCTCCTTCATCGCGGCGCGCTCCTCGGCGCTGAAGCCGTCCGGCGCGTTCCTGGCAGTCTCCGCGGTCACGTGCGCTCCCTTCCCTCGCTGGTGCGGCCCGGTTCGGCGGGCGCTGTGACGACGGTAGGGCTCGGCCACGGCCCGGCGCTTCTCGATTCCTGACCGGATCGTCGGAGCCAGCGCGCGGGTGGTCGCCCGGGGCGGCGTCGGGCCCCCCGGGACCACCGCCGCACACCGCCGCACGGCCGTCGCACGGACGTGCCGACGACAACGAAGCGACGACGACGAACGCGGCCTCCGAGGAGGCCGCGTCCGTGTGCTGGGGCCGGTGTCCGGCGAAGGATCCGCGGATCAGGGGGCGGGGGTGGTCCCGCTCGGGCCCTCGTCCTCGACCTTGTGCTCCTGGCCCGGCCGCGCCGTGTCAGTCTCCCAGGTCTGGCCGGGCTTGGCGCCGGAGGAGTCTGCCGCGCCCGCGAGCTTCTCCTTGGCCTCGCCGACCTTCTCCTTCACCGTCGAGGCGGCGCCGCCGGCGGTCCCGGAGTCCGTCGAGGTCGTGGAGGCGGCCGGCGAGGTCACCGTGGTGTCCTCCCAGTACTCCTCCGCCCACGGGTCGTCGACCGGCTGGCTGCGCCGCCACAGCAGGTAGCCCGTGCCGGCGGCCGCCGTGCCCACCAGCACCCAGCCGAGGGTCTTGCCGAAGCCGTGGCTCTTCTGGGGCGGCTCGGCGAGGGCCTTGCGAGCCGCCCGGCCGGCCTTGCTCGCCTTGCCGGAGAGACCTTCACCCGCAGCAGCGGCGTCCGCAGCGTCGTGCATCGCCTTCTGCACGCGCGGCAGGTAGTCGTCCACGATGCGCTCGTAAGCGTTGTCGACGGCGGGGCGCACCCGCTCGGTCGCATGCTCCACCTTGGGTGCGGTCGCCTTGACGGTCTCGCGCCACGCCTTGTCCACCTTCGGCCCGGCCCAGGCGGCCGCGGCCTCCACGCGGGGGGTCGCCCAGTCCTTGCTGAGCTCGGCGAGGTGGGCCGCCTGCTCCCGCGCGACGGCAGCCTGCTTGGCCGCCTGCGCGGCCTGCACCTGCGCGACGGCTCCCAGTGCCGCGGCCTGCTTGCGCAACCGTTCGGCGTCGAACTTGTGCTCCGGCTCTACCACCACGATTGCCTTGCGCTTGCGCAACATGTGCTCTCCCTGGTCGTCTCGAGGACAAATCCCTGCGGCGGCGCGCACCGACCGGTGACGCGCTCCACTGCGATCCATCTTGCACTCTCTTGGTCGAACGCGCCCAGGCTTGCATGGTTCCACGGCACGTGGCGACGGTGCACGGTCGGGAGTGGGGACCGGCTCCTGGGTCGGAGGTCCCTCCCCGACGGCGGAGGACGGACCCCCCGTGCCGCCAGGGGGCGGGCCGTGCGAGGATCGGGGCATGGAAGCCACTCTGCACACCTCGGCGGGCGACATCACCGTCGAGCTCTACCCGAACCACGCGCCGAAGACGGTCAAGAACTTCACCGAGCTGGCCACGGGCGCTCGGACGTGGACCGACCCGGCCACCGGCGAGGAGACCAACCGCCCGCTGTACGACGGCTCGATCTTCCACCGCGTGATCCCCAACTTCATGATCCAGGGCGGCGACCCGCTCGGTAACGGGACCGGCGGCCCGGGCTACCAGTTCGACGACGAGATTCACCCCGAGCTCAACTTCACCGAGCCCTACGTGCTCGCGATGGCGAACGCCGGCAAGCGCATGGGCCGCGGCACCAACGGCTCGCAGTTCTTCATCACGACTGCCCCGACCACCTGGCTGCAGGGCAAGCACACCATCTTCGGCAAGGTGGTCGACCAGGCCTCCCGCGCCGTCGTGGACAAGATCGGCAGCACCGCCACCGGGTCCATGGACCGTCCGGTGGAGGAGATCACCATCAACTCGGTGACCGTCACCGAGTAGTCGCATGACGGAGCACGCTCACGGGCAGATCGGCACCCCGCAGGTGCCGGTCTGCCCCCGTCACCCCGACCGCGTCTCCTACGTGCGGTGCCAACGATGCGGGCGCCCGGCTTGCCCGGAGTGCCAGCGGCCCGCGGCCGTCGGGATCCAGTGCGTCGACTGCGTCAACGAGGCGCGGGCGAGGGTGCCCGCGACGCGCACCGTGCTCGGTGGACGCGCCCGCGGCGGACGGCCCGTCGTCACGATCACCCTCATCGCGCTGTGCGTGGTGGCATACCTCGCCCAGCGCGTGCCGGGCCTGACGGTCACCGGCAGCTTCATCTTCATGCCCGCCCTCGGTGTGCAGGAGCCGTACCGGTTCCTCACCTCCGCGTTCCTCCACGGCGGCACCCTCCACCTCGCCCTCAACATGTACGCCCTGTGGATCGTGGGATCGGTCCTGGAGCCTGCGCTGGGGCGTTGGCGTTTTACTGCCCTGTACCTGCTCTCCGCGGTCGGAGGGTCGGTTGCGGTGCTGCTGCTGGCGAACCCGGCCGGCCCGTCCTGGAGCACCTCCGTCGTCGGCGCCTCGGGCGCGGTGTTCGGGCTCTTCGCGGCGATCTTCATCGTCATGCGGAAGTTCGGCCGGGACGCAACGCAGATCCTCATCCTCATCGCCCTGAACTTCGTCCTCGGGTTCGTCTTCGCCGGCATCTCGTGGCAGTCCCACCTGGGCGGGGCGCTCACCGGGGCCCTCCTCGCGCTGGCGTACGCGCACGCGCCACGGAACCGGCGGACGCTCGTCGGGGTCGTCGCCACGGTGTTTGTCGCCGCCCTCCTCGTGGCGCTCGTGGTCGCGCGCTACGCCCCGCTGCTGGGCTGAACCCGGAGCCGCACTGGCGGCCTGGCCGAACCAGCGGCCTCACCTGGCGGCCTGGCTGCGCTGCAGCCTCACCTGGCCCACTGGCTGAACCTGCAGCCGCACCGGGCTGAGGGGTGTGGTCGGTTCGAGGCAACGGCACGATCTCCGTCTCTCAGGTTACCGACGGCTGCCCGTCGACGTGTGGGTGGGCCGGGCCCCGGCCTCCAACTTCACCGGCCTCTAGCTGCAGGGCCCTCGAGCCTCATGGCCTCACGTGGCTCCCGACGACAGTTTCCTCGCGCCGTCATGATCCCTACGGGACCCACCTCCGGGGCGAGGAAGCCGCTGCCCTCCCGTTATCCCCCGCTGTGGCCTGCCCGTCCACAGTCGCGCGCCGCACGGGAACGCGTTTCCACATGCAGGGGTGTGGAGATGTGCGCAACGGATTCACACGCTGTGCGGCGCCAACCTGTGCCTCGTGGGCGGACGCCGGAGCTTTCCCGAACACGGGGCGAGGACCGCAACGACGCGGATCGTGGCGCACATGACCACACGTGCGGAGGAAACTTACAACCATGTAGTTCTCCACATGGTTCTGCACACTTGTGGATGGGTGCGTGGAGGTTTTCCACAGTTGTACACACAGCGGTGGAAACTTACACAGGTGTGATTATCCCCAGGTGGGGGTAAGTCTGTGGGTACACGAGTTCGACTAGTGTCCGGGTCGTTTCAGAGTGGGGCCGAGGGGCCTCGACGGCGGGGCGTGGCCGCCGCGGTGGACGAGCAGACCACCACAGACAACAGCGCCCGCGCGGGACGCTACGGATGCCCTACGGGCATGCGCCGACGAGAGAGGCGCCCCAGCCCGAGGGGGCGCCGGCGCGAGCCGACGCGCGTCGCCGTCGCCACGGCCGGCAGAGGAAAGGACGCGGGCCTGACGGGTGGAGGGCCGTCTGAGCGGGCTCTAGTGGATACGAGCTGGTAGGCCTCGACGTCGTCCGGGGGCCCGGCCTGTCCTTCGCGGCCCGCCCTGTCGTTCGCCGCCCGGCCCTGTCGTTTGCGGCTGCCCGGGTGCCGCAGCGCTACGGAGCCGGCCGTGCGGCGTCGGCCGTGCGGCGCCGGGGATGGAACCGGCGGGGAGAGCGCCGCGTCAGCGCCAGCGCAGGGTCATGAAGAAGCCCACGATCATGACCGAGAAGCCGATGGCCAGGTTCCAGTTCCCCAGGCCCGGAACGGGCAGGTTGCCCTTGGTCAGGTAGGTGAGGACGACGCAGACGAGCCCGATCACCATGAGCGTGACCATGGTCGGCGCCCACCAGCGGGGGCTGACGGCCGGGACGGCCGCCGGACGGGGCTCGTGCCCCTTCTCGGTGGCCTTCTTGCGCTTCTTGGACTCGGGCATGCTGCTACTCCTCACGAGCGCTCCACCAGGGAGGCCCACGTGCCTGTGCCCGAGGTCCGGGCACGAAGTCGGGGCGCGACCCCGCGGGCCGTGCCGATCACCTACCGTAGTCTCGCACGCGAAGGACGCGGCTCACCGACGCCTGCGCGTCGGCCGGGGAGGAGGAACTGGTGGACGGTCCCCCCACGGCCAGCACGCCGGGCCCGGACGGTGCGGCGCACGACGGTGACCGTCCCGGTCGTCTGTCGCGCCTCTCCGTCGGCACCGGCGTCGTCGGCCTCCTGGCGGGCCTGCTCTTCGCGGCGAACGCGTCGGTCTTCGCGGGGACCGAGGCGCGCCAGCCCCAGGACCTCCAGGGCCTGGCGCGGGCGGAATCAGAGCGCCTCGAGCGTCTCGAGAAGGAGAACGCCGACCTGCGGGCCGACATCGCCCCCTTCCTCCGGGACGGGACCGACACCCCCACGGACGGCACCGGACCGGACGGCGACGCGGAGCTGTCCGCACTCGCGCTCCAGGAGGTGCACGGCCCCGGCGTCGAGGTGCAGCTCTGGGACGCGCCGCAGAACGGTGCGCAGGAGGGTTTCGCACCGGACGACCTGGTGGTCCACCAGCAGGACCTCGAGGCGGTGATGAACGCGTTGTGGGCCGGCGGTGCCGAGGCGATGAGCGTCCAGGGGCACCGGGTCGTCTCCACCACCGGGGTGCGCTGCGTCGGGAACGTGCTGCACATCGCCGGCCGCACGTACTCGCCGCCCTACGTCATCGAGGCCGTCGGCGGCCCCGACCAGCTCGTCTCCTCCCTCGAGTCCTCACCCGGGGTGTCCGTCTACCTGCAGTACGTCGACGCCGTCGGTCTGGGCTGGTCGATGACAACCCGGTCCGAGCTGGAGCTCCCGCCCTACTCCGGCACGATGAGCCTGCAGTACGCAGACGTGCTCGAGGACGCATGAGACGCGGACGGGCCGTGACCTGGCCGGCCGGTCGTGGTAGGCCTGTGGTGCGGCCCTCCAGGGCCCGGCACTCAGCATCAAGCACCGTGGGAGCGCAGTGATGTCCCGGATCCTCGTCGTCGACAACTACGACAGCTTCGTCTACACGATCGTCGGCTACCTGCAGCAGCTCGGCGCGGAGACCACCGTGGTGCGCAACGACGCCGTGCCCGGCACTCTCGACGGTTACGACGGCGTGCTGGTCTCGCCGGGGCCAGGGACCCCGAAGGAGGCGGGCGCCTCGATGGAGATCATCCAGGCCTGCGCCGAGCGGGCGCTGCCGATGCTCGGCGTGTGCCTCGGCCACCAGGCCCTCGGTGAGGTCTACGGCGGCGTCGTCACCCACGCACCTGAACTGATGCACGGCAAGACCTCCGAGGTCACCCACCGCGGAGCGGGCGTGTTCGCGGGCCTGGACACCCCGTTCACGGCCACGCGCTACCACTCCCTCGCCGTCGTGCGTGAGACGGTGCCCGAGGAGCTCGAGATCACCGCCGAGACGGCGAACGGCATCGTCATGGGCCTGCAGCACCGGAGCCTGCCGCTGCACGGCGTCCAGTTCCACCCCGAGGCCGTGCTCACGGAGGGCGGGCACCGGCTGCTCGCCAACTGGCTGGCCGTCACCGGCGACGACGGCGCGGTCGCCCGGTCGCAGGGCCTCGCGCCGCTCGTGCGGCGCTGAGCAGCGTCCGGCGCTGAGCCCTACCTCCGGCGCTGAGCCCTACCTCCGGCGCTGAGCCATCCCGTCCGCCGGGCCGACTGAGGTGCAGAGCTCCCGCCCGCCGGCGGGCGAGCGGGGTCAGCCGTCGTTGCCCTGGCCGCCGCCGTCGGTCGGCTGACCGTCCGTCGGCGCCTCCGTCTGGTCCTGGGTCGGCTCCTCGGTGGGGGGCTCCGTCGTCGGCTCGGGGCTGGGCTCGGGCGCGGCGACGGCGACCGTGAGGGTGATGGTCGTGCCGCGCTCGACGACGCCGGCCGGGTGGGACTGGCTGATCACCGTGCCCGCCGGGGCGTCCGCGGACTCCTCCTGGGTGATGCGCGCGTTCAGGTCCAGCCCGGCGAGCGCGGCGGAGGCCTCCTCCTCGGTCTTGCCGGTCAGGTCGGGCAGGTCGGCGAGGTTGCTGGCCACCGTCAGGTTCACCCGCGAGCCGGGGGCCGCCGAGTCCCCGGCGGCCGGATCCGTCGCGACGACGTCGCCGGCCGCGGCCGACGGGTCATTCACCTCCGTCACGGAGCCCGACGTCAGGCCGGCGCCCTCGAGCGCGCTGGCCGCCTGGTCCTGGGTCATGCCGACGACGTTCGGCACCTCGACCGCCTCCGGGCCCGAGGAGAACGCGATCTCGACGGTCTGGCCCACCTCGATCTCCGTGCCGGCCGGCGGGTCGGACTCGACGAACAGCCCGGCCTCGACGGTGTCGGACGGGACGTCGTCGACGATGCTGGCCACGAGCCCGACGTCCTCGAGCTCCTGGCGGGCGCCGACCTGGTCCAGGCCGGTCATGTCCGGCACCTGAACCATCTCGGGCGGCGGCGGCTCGTTGTTCGCCGGGTTCATCACGAGAGCGACGATGCCGACGGCGGCGGCGACACCCAGCAGCGCGAGGAGCCACACCCACCAGCGGGACCGCCGGGGCGGCTCCTCGTCGGCCGGGGCCGGCGCGCCGGCGCGCGTCGCCGTCGTCGTGGCGCTCATGGTCCGGGTCGCCTCGGCGGCGGCCAGCGGGGTCGTGACGGCGGTGGCGCCCGCGGCCGCCCCGGCCGCGCCCCACACCGCGGTGGCCGGCGCCTCGACGCGGCCCCCGCGCACGGCGGCGAGCAGATCCGCGCGCATGTGGGCGGCGTCGGAGTAGCGGTCGTTGCGGTCCTTGGCCAGCGCCTTGAGGACCACGCGGTCGAGGACCTCGGGGATGTCCGGAGCGACGCTGGAGGGCGTCTTCGGGGTCTCGCCGACGTGCTGGTAGGCGACGGCGAGGGCCGAGTCGCCGGTGAACGGAGGCTGGCCGGTGAGCAGCTCGTAGAGCAGGCAGCCGGTGGAGTACAGGTCCGAGCGCGCGTCGACCACCTCGCCGCGAGCCTGCTCCGGGGAGAGGTACTGGGCGGTGCCGACGACGGCGTGTGTCTGGGTCATCGTGGCCGCGGAGTCCGTCATGGCGCGGGCGATGCCGAAGTCCATCACCTTCACCTGACCCGTGGGGGTCAGCATGATGTTCCCGGGCTTGATGTCCCGGTGGACGATGCCCTCGCGGTGGGAGTACTCCAGTGCCGAGAGCACGCCGACGACGATCTCGACGGCCTCCTCGATCGGCACGGGGTCCCCGCCGGAGACGAGGCTGCGGACGGTGTGGCCCTCGACGTACTCCATCACGATGAACGGCACGGTGATGTGCTGGCCGCTCGGGGTGGCGACCTGCTCCTCACCGGTGTCGTAGACGGCAACGATGGAGGGGTGGTTCAGCGCGGCGGAGGACTGCGCCTCGCGGCGGAAGCGGGCCTGGAACGTCGCGTCGCGGGCGAGGTCCGACCGCAGCACCTTGATCGCGACGGTGCGCGAGAGGCGGTTGTCGTAGCCGATGTGCACCTCGGCCATGCCGCCGCGCCCGATCAGCTCGCCGACCTCGTAACGCCCCGCAAGCACCCGCGGGATCTCGTCCACCACTAGTCGTCCTTCACTGAGATCGGGGAATAGGGAACCGCCGGTCCTCCGGCGGCGGAGCTGTCGGCGCCGCCCAGACTACCGAGGGCGGCTGCGAGCAGGATCGTGAGCACGAGCAGGACGACGGCCATCGCCCCCAGCCAGAGCCGGTCCGACGCCAGCTCGGCCCAGGTGGGGAGCCGCCAGCGGGAGGCGCGCCGAGGCATGACGCCCTGCAGCAGGAGCGTGCGGGCGTTGCTCCTGCCAGGGGCCCGGAGCTCCCGGCGGGTCCGGCCCGCCGGGGCATCGTGGCCGGTGGCGCGGGGGCGCACGGTGGCGGGGGCGGTCGTGCCGGCGCGGGGCCGCACGGTGGCGGGGACGGTCGGTGCTGCGGGAGCGGCCGCCGCGGGCGGGTGGTGGGCGGCCGGGCGAGGGGCGGCCGGCGCGGC
>NZ_BAABBA010000011.1:0-149384 GCF_039537705.1 Georgenia daeguensis | reverse complement strand
CACTTGGGTCCCCCGTCCCTGCCGCGGGATCTCGCTCCGACTCCGGACGGCGGCAGGGTTCGGCAATCCCGCCCGGACACTCCACGAGGAGGGTTCGTGAAGCGGTCCAGACGCTAGCGCGTCCCCCACCCCCATGTCACGTTTCGATCACGACCGTGTCTCATGTCACGAACGCGACGGCACGTCCGGACACAGCGGACCCGTATCGAGGCAGGGCAAAAGTCCCAGGCCAACGGCCTGGTGACGCCACGCAACCGGTAGCCGGCCGTCGTCGCCGACGGTCCTCGAAGATGTGGTCGGCGTCACGCACCTCAAGCACTTATGAGCACGTCCGCACCCCTGCGGGGACGGTGCGTGCAGCTCCCCGGGTCCGGATGTGCTACCCCCGGTCAGCGGGTCACGAACAGGTGCCGCGTGATCTCCTCGGGCAGGTCCAGCTCGAGCTCCGCCCCCGGCGCGTGCAGCGAGACCAGGTCCAGGCCCGGGCGGATGCTCAGCTCCAGACGGCTGCCGGGCCGGAGACCGGCCTCCGCCATGCGGGCGAGGAGGTCGACGTCGACCTGGAGCGGCTCGCCGATGCGCTGGAGCACCACCTCGTGGTCCTCGACCTGCGTCCCGGCCGGCGCGGACGCCGAGCCGGCGGGGAGCAGCTCCGCGACGACGTCGGAGAGCGCACGCACCGGGGCGTGCTCGACGGTCGCGACGTCCGCCTCCCCCAGCTCCTCCAGCCCGGGGATCGGGTTGCCGTACGGGTCCACGTGCGGGTGGTCGAGAAGGTGGAGGAGCCGTCGCTCCACCCGCTCGCTCATCACGTGCTCCCAGCGGCAGGCCTCCTCGTGGACGTGCGGCCAGTCCAGGCCGACGACGTCGACCAGCAGTCGCTCCGCCAGCCGGTGCTTGCGCATGACCTTCGTGGCCTTCTCCCGGCCCTCGTCGGTGAGCTGGAGCTGGCGGTTGCCGGTGAGCACCAGCAGCCCGTCGCGCTCCATGCGGGCCACCGTCTGGGAGACCGTCGGCCCCGAGTGCCCCAGCCGCTCGGCGATGCGGGCGCGCAGCGGGACCACACCCTCCTCCTCGAGCTCGTACACCGTCTTGAGATACATCTCCGTGGTGTCGATCAGGTCACTCACGTATCAGCCGCTCCCTCAGTGCCCGCCGCCCCGGGCGCCGCCGCCGGCGCCGGCGACAAAGCCGTCCAAACGCCCAGGATACGGAGGAACCGCGGACGGCGGGCGACCGTCCGGCACGGGACCACCTTGTCACGCCCACGCTGCGGGAGTGCGGCGCCGGCGATTTCGTCCGTGCGACGCCCGGTGCCTATTGTTCGCCGTGATGGCCGCCACACCCGACCACCCCACCGGACCCCGCCCGCCGATCTTCGCCGTCGACGGCGAGGGCGGGCCGCTCTACCGCGGGCGCCCCGTCGGCGCGCTGACGGGCATGCCGTTCGGGCAGCTCTGGGGCCTGCTCGTCGACGGTGACAGCGATCTCCCGCGCGCGGAGCCGTACAACCTGCCCGTGCGCACCGGGGACCCCCGGGCGGACGTGCTCTCCGCCCTGGCGCAGCTCACGCCGGCGTGGTCCTACCGCCCGCTGTCCGAGATCGACCGTCCGCTCGCCCTGGACAACCTCGCCCGGGCGTCCGCGATGACGCTGAGCTTCGTGGCGCAGTCCGCCCGCGGCTACGACGTCCCCGCCGTGCCGCAGCGACAGGTGGAGCTGGTGGACACGGCGACCGAGCGTTTCCTCGTGCGCTGGCGCGGCGAGGCGGACCCGGCCGCGGTGCGCGCCCTGGACACCTTCTGGCTCGCCGTCGCGGAGAACGGGGTGACCCCTTCCACCCAGACCGCCCGCCTGGCCGCCGAGGTGGGGGCCGACGCCGCGTCGTGCCTGGCCGCGGGCGTCGCCGTCGGCGGTGGTCCCTTCCTCGGCGGGGCCGTGGCCCGGGGGCTCGCCGTCGTCGAGGAGGTCGAGCGGACCGGCGACGCCCGCCGCGTCGTCGAGGCGTACGCCGACGCCCACGGCGGTGCGCTGCCCGGCTTCACCGACGCCCTGCCGACGGACCTGCGGGCCGGCCTCCTGCGGGACGCCTGCGTCGAGGTCGGCGCCCGGCACCTCGAGGCCGGGGAGGCGATCGCCGTCGCGGCGCACGAGCTGCTCCTCGAGCGCGGCCGCCCCGCCGAGGAGTCGGCGGCGAACACGATGTTCTGGGGCGCGATCCTGCTCGACCACCTGGGCGTGCCGGCACCGCTGATGTGCGCGCTGTACCTGTGCGGGCGGACCGCCGGCTGGGCCGCGCACGTCCTGGAGGTGCACGCCTCCCTGCGCTGAGGCACGCCGCGCCCCTGGTGCACGTTCGCCTCGCTCGACCACGGCCGCCCTTCACAGCCGCGGGCACGTGCCCTAGCGTCCGGTCATGGACGCGGTACGGATCGAGCCCTGGCAGGCCGACGACCTCTGGCTCCTCCACCGCGCCAACACCGCGGAGATGACCCGGTTCCTCGGCGCGGCCGAGTCGGCGGAGGACGTCGAGAAGCGGCACGCGAAGTACCTGCGCTACTGGGAGACCGGTGAGGCACGGATGTACCGCGTCATGGCCGGCGACGAGGCCGTGGGCGGCATCGGATGGTGGTCGAGCCAGTGGCGCGACGAGACGGTGCACGAGACCGGGTGGTTCGTCCTGCCCGAGCGGCAGGGCCACGGGTTCGCATCGGCCGCCGTCGGGCTGGTCGTCGCCGACGCCCGGGAGCACGGCGTGCACCCGCTGCTCGGGGCCTTCCCGAGCGTGGAGAACGAGGCGTCGAACCGGCTGTGCGCCCGCACCGGCTTCCAGCTCAGGGGCACGGCGGAGGAGGAGTTCCGCGGGGTCCTGCTGAGGCTCAACGTGTGGATGCTCGAGCTCTGGCCGGGCGGACGCGAGCAGCTCAGCTGAGCGGGACGCCGCCGTCGGGCGGGAACGGGAACAGGGCGGGCCGCCCACCTCGGCGACCCGCCCCGTTGCCCGTGCGGGGAGTCAGTCCGTCAGACCCTCGAGCACCGTCGCGGTCCCGGACAGGCCCAGGCGCGTGGCGCCGGCGGCGATCATCTCGAGCGCGGCCTCGGTGGTGCGGATGCCGCCGGAGGCCTTGACGCCGAGGCGCCCGCCCACGGTCTTCGCCATGAGCTCGACCGCGTGCACGGACGCACCGCCGGCCGGGTGGAAACCGGTGGAGGTCTTGACGAAGTCGGCGCCCGCGGCCTCGGCGGCCCGGCACGCGGCGACGATCTGCTCGTCGGTCAGGGCCGCGGACTCGATGATGACCTTGAGGACCACCGGGGCCGGCGCGGCGGCGCGCACGGCGGCGATCTCGGCCCGGATCTCGTCGAAGCGGCCCGTGGTCGCCAGGGCGAGGTTGATGACCATGTCGATCTCGTCGGCGCCGTCGGCCACGGAGCGGGCCGCCTCGGCGGCCTTGACCTCGGCGTGGTGCGCCCCGGAGGGGAAGCCGCAGACGGTGGCGACCTTGACGTCGCCGGTGCCGGTCAGCGGCAGCAGGCTCGGGGAGACGCAGACCGAGTAGGTGCCGAGGCGCCGGGCCTCCGCGACCAGGGCCGCGACGTCGTCTGCGGTGGACCCGGGCTTGAGGAGGGTGTGGTCGACGATGCTCGCGACCGACACGGTGGTCACGGCGGTCTCGAGTGCGCGCTCGGCGGCCTCGGCCAGGTGCTTCGGGGTCATCTTCTGCCTCCAGACCCCTGCGACGGGGTCGCTCGTCGTCCCGGGCGCGCGGCTGCGCCCCCGGTCCTGATCGGTGACGGGCTCGGCGTCCTGGTCGACGGCTTCAGGAGGCCTCGACCGGGCCGGACCAGCGCGGCTTCCGCCCGGCGCTGATGTCGCTCGTGGTCCCCATGCTAGAGATCGGCGGGCATTCTGGCCCGGGCCGCGGGCCCCACGGACGTGTGCCGTTGGACACGTGCCGCCCGCACCTGCGGACGCCGGGGGCGGGCGCCCGGGCGTCGCTGCGTGGACCGGGACGGGCCTGCCCATGCGGCGGTGGGAGGATCACCCACCATGGAGACGATCGCCATCCCCACAGACCTCCTGCCCGCGGACGGCCGCTTCGGCTGCGGGCCGTCGAAGGTCCGACCCGCGCAGGCGGACATGGTCGCCGCGCTCGGCCAGACCGTGCTCGGCACCTCCCACCGGCAGGCGCCGGTGCGCTCCCTCGTCGGCCGGGTCAAGGAGGGCGTGGCCGCGCTGCTCGGGGCTCCCGAGGGCTACGAGGTGGTCCTCGGCAACGGCGGCTCCACGGCGTTCTGGGACGCCGCGACCTTCTCCCTCGTGCGGGAGCGCGCGCAGCACGCGGACTTCGGCGAGTTCGGGCACAAGTTCGCCACCGCCACCGACCGTGCGCCGTTCCTCGGCGCCTCCGACATCCGCACCGCCCCCGGCGGCACCCTCGCGGTGTGCGAACCGGCCGACGGCATCGACGTCTACGCCTACCCGCACAACGAGACCTCGACGGGCGTCGTCTCCCCCGTCACGCGCATCGGCGACGGCGGCGCCCTCACCGTCGTCGACGCCACCTCGATCGCCGGCGCCCGCGAGGTGGACCTGGCGCAGACCGACGTCTACTACTTCGCCCCGCAGAAGGTCCTCGCCTCCGACGGCGGGCTCTGGATCGCCGTCGTCTCCCCCGCCGCGGTGGCCCGGATCGAGGAGGTGACCGCGAGCCGGTGGGTGCCCGACTTCCTCAACCTCCAGCTGGCGGTGGAGAACTCACGCAAGGACCAGACCCTCAACACCCCCGCGGTGGCGACGCTCGTCATGCTCGCCGAGCAGCTGGACTGGCTGAACGAGAACGGCGGGCTCGGGTGGTCGGCGGGCCGCAGCGCCCGGTCCGCCGCGGTCCTCTACGAGTGGGCCGAGGCCAGCGAGGTCGCGACGCCGTTCGTCGCCGAGCCCGCGCACCGCTCCCCCGTGGTCGGCACGGTCGACTTCGACGAGTCGGTCGACGCGAAGGCCCTCGCGGCGCAGCTGCGGGAGAACGGCGTCGTGGACACGGAGCCGTACCGCAAGCTCGGCCGCAACCAGCTGCGGGTGGGGATGTTCCCGGCGATCGACCCCGAGGACGTCCGGGCGCTGACCGCGTGCGTCGACCACCTGGTGGAGCGGCTGGGCTGAGGTCGTCGCCGCGGCGTCACCTGCCCTTGCCGCTGTTGCTGTTCTGGCCCTTGCCGGTCCTGCCGTTGTTCTCCCCGGCGGGGGTCCCGCCCTGTCCCTTGCCGGTGACCGCGGGCGCCTCCTGAACCGTGGGCGTCGCCGGCTCCTCGACCTGCGTGGCCGGGGCGACGGCGGTGCGGGGCTCCGCGGGGCTCGGGGCCTCGGTGGGGGCCGGCGAGGCGACCGCCGTCGCGACCGGCTCGGCCGTCACCGCGGCGTTCGCGACCCGGACCTTCTCTGCCATGACCAGCACCTTCGCGACCGGCTGGGGAGCCCGGGACTCGCCCTCCGTGGCGGAGAAGGCGACGATGCCCGTGGCCACGGCGGCGGCAGCACCGATCATCACGCGGCGGCGGCGCCGTGCTGACCGACGCGCCGACCCGCGCGGCCTGACGAGAGCGGGCGGGAGCGGGGCGGGCTCCTCGGGCGTCGGGGCACCGAGGACGTCGGAGTCGTGCGGCGTCGGGGCACCGGGGACGACGGCGTCGTGCGGCGCCTGTACGCCGGCGAAGGTCGCCGTCGAGACGCCGTTCAGGGCCGCCGTCGTCGCCGCGTCGCGGGCGGCGGTCGCGCCGGCGGCCGCGTCGTGCGCGGAGGTCGCGCCGGCGGCGGCGTGCATCGCGGTGGACTCCCCCGTCGGTGCGGGCACCACGGGGCTGGCAGCGGTCGGGGGCGAGGCGACGGCGCCCGCGCCGGCGCCGGCGCCGGGCGACGGGACCGTGGCTGCCGGGCTCAGCGCCGCGGCGAGCCGGGCGAGCCGCTCGTGCGCCTCGGTGGCCGTCGGACGGGCCGCGGGGTCCTTGTCGAGGAGGTCGCCGACGAGTGCGTCGAGCTCGTCGGGCACGTCGGGCCGCAGGCTGCGCAGGCGCGGCGGCTGGATGTAGGCGTGATGGTGCAGGACCGCGACGGGCAGCTCGGCGGTGAACGGCGGCCGGCCGGCGACCAGCGCCGTGAGCAGGCATCCGAAGGAGTACATGTCCGTGCCGGAGGTCGCGGGCTCGGCCCGTGCCTGCTCGGGGGCCATGTACTCGGCGGTGCCGAGCGTCGTCCCCGGCGCGGTGAGCGACGTGACCGCCTGGAACTCGATCGCGGCGATGCCGAAGTCCACGACGGTGACCTTGTCGCCGTTGACGATGATGTTGGCCGGCTTGATGTCGCGGTGCACGATGCCGGCAGCGTGGGCGGCCGCGAGCGCGCCGGCTACCCGCCCGCCGATGCGCACGGCCTCCGCCAGGGGCAGGGGGCCGTCGGCCAGCACGGCCGCGAGGTTGCGCCCGGCGACGAGCTCCATCACGAGGAACGCGGTGTCGCCGTCGACGCCGGCGTCGTGGACGGTGACGATGTCCGGGTGGTCGAGCGCGGCGGTGGAGACGGCCTCGCGGCGGAGGCGGTCCCCCAGCGAGACGTCGGTGGCGTCGGTGACGCTGACCGTCTTGACGGCGATGCGCCGGCCAAGGACGAGGTCACGGCCCCGCCACACCTCGGCCATTCCACCCCGGCCGAGCCGTCGGTCCAGCTCGTAGCGGGCGGCGAGCACGACAGTCATGGGTTCGATTGTCGATGCCCCCGGCCGAAACGGCATCTCGGGATGTGCGAGACCTGCCACACGTGGCTGGCAATGGGCCGCTCACCGGGCAACGCCGCGGGCCCCCGCCGCTCAACCGAAAGCACGGTGGCGGCACAATCGCCTCATGGACGCCCCGACGACGGAGCCCACCGTCCGCCCGCTCACCCCCGAGACCTGGCCGGACCTTGAGCGGCTGTTCACCCGCCCCGGCGACCAGCGCGGGTGCTGGTGCATGTGGTTCCGCCTCACCGGCACTGACTGGCCCGCCACCCGCACCGCCGAGCGGCGCGCCGCGTTCGCCGAGCGGGCCGCCGCCGCACCGTCGCCGGGGCTGGTCGCCTACGTCGACGGCGAGCCGGTCGCCTGGGTGGCTGTCGCGCCGCGCGGGGAGCACCCCCGCATCCCGCGTTCCACGGTCATCGTCCACGACCCCGAGGTTCCCGACTGCTGGTCGGTCACCTGCTTCTACATCCGTCCGGACCACCGGGGCCGGGGCCTGTCGACGGCGTTGCTCGCCGCGGCCGTCGACCACGCCGCCGCGCACGGCGCCCGGAACGTCGAGGCGTACCCGGTGGACGCCCAGGAGCGCACCTCGTCCTCCGTGATGTTCCACGGCTCGCTCGGGCTGTTCACCAGGGCAGGTTTTCGCGAGGTCGGGAGGCGGAAGGGACGCCCGACCGTCCGGCTCGCGCTGCGCTGACACCGCCCGCTCGCTGAAGTTGCGCGACCGGCACCATGGCCGGACGCTGGATATCAGCCGGTCTCCGCCCGTAGTTCCTGGGACCGGCGCGACCCGCGATCGATGAGCCGGAGCCGGCGCACCGCCTGCTCCCAGCAGCGCCGACACTTCCCGTCCCGGCCGGTCCGTCACACCGGCGTCCTCGTGCCCAGGAGCTCGCTCGCCATGTTCTCCGCACACCGGTTGTCCGCACACCGACTCTTCGCACGGCCGCCATGGCCGCGGTCCTCGCGCCGCTGGGCGGCTGTGCTCGCCTGCACGGCCACGCTCGCCGCGACGTTCGCGGTCCTCCTCCCGGCGTCGCCCGCGCCGGCCGGGACGGCGGCGCCGGACGCCCCCGAGCCGCGAAGCACGCTGGTGCCCGACGAGGGCCGCCTGTTCGGCGCCTACGTCGATCCGGACGGCTCACCCACCAGCCCGAGCGACGGCAACAGCCAGGACGCCCTCGAGCAGTTCGAGAACGAGGTGGGCCGCAAGCTCGACCTGCACCGCCTCTTCCTCCGGTGGGACGACGACATCGCCCAGCCCACCGTGCTCGCCGACATCGACCGGGGCCGGACGCCGATCGTCTCCGTGCGTCCGGAGCGCCGCGACGGGTCGCGGATCCCCTGGGCCGACGTCGCCTCCGGCGCCGTGGACGCCGACATCGCGGTGCAGGCGCGCGCCGTGAGGTCCCTCGGGGCACCGGTGTTCCTGTCCTTCCACCACGAGCCCGACGTCGAGAAGGCCTTCGGCACACCGGCGGAGTACGTCGCCGCGTGGCGGCACTACGTCTCGGTGTTCCGCGCCCACGGCGTCACCAACGCCGCCTTCACCTGGATCATGACGCCGTCAAGCTTCGGCTCCGCCTACGTGGGCGCCGGCGCGGACGCCTACTACCCCGGCGACGACGTGGTCGACTGGCTGGGCCTGGACGCCTACAACTGGTACGGCTGCTCGCCGGGGAAGCCGGCGGCATGGCGCTCGCTCGCCACCGTCGTCTCCCCGTTCCGGACCTTCGGGAAGGCCCACGGCAAGCCGCTCATGCTGGCCGAGTACGGGTCCGTCGAGGATCCGGAAGACCCGGGCCGCAAGGCCGCCTGGCTGCGGGAGGCGGCGACGGCGCTGGACGCCATGCCGGAGATCAAGGCCGTCTCCTACTTCCACACGCACGGGAACTGCCCGTGGTGGGTGGACTCGAGCCCCGCGTCGATGGAGGCGTTCACGCAGGTCGCCGCGGACGACTCGGCGCACGGGCGCACCACCGCCTCGCTGCTGGCGGGAGACCTGCACGGCCCCGGCCCGCTGACGGTCACCTTCGACGCCTCCGCATCGGCCGGGGCCGGTCAACGCTCGGGCGCGGGGATCGCCCAGTGGCGCCTCGAGTTCGGCGACGGCACCCCGGCCGCGACCGGCACCGGGACGCCGCCCGAGAATCTCTCCCACACGTACCCCTCCGGGCTGCACACCACCCGGCTCACCGTCACCGCGGTGGACGGCTCGACCGCCACCGACACGCGCACCGTGGCCGTCGCACCCGCCCCGAAGCTCTCGGCGGACGGCGTGAGCGGCGGGGACACCTCGGTCACGCTCAAGGCATGGGTGAACACCTACGGGCTGCCGGGCACGGTCACGTTCTCCTGGGGCACCACCCCCGAGCACGGCCAGCAGCGCACCGTCGAGGTCCCCGCCCGCGACTGGACCCAGGCCGTCACCGAGGACCTCACCGGACTGCAGCCGGGCACCCGCTACTACTGGAAGGCGACCGCCACCACCGCCGCCGGCACCACCGACGTCACCGGCCGGCACGTCGACACCACCGGGGCGCCCACCGTGCTCCTCGACGCCCCCACCGACGTCACCGCCACCTCCGCCACGATCAACGCCCGCGTCCACCCCCACTCCCTGGACACCAACGTCCGCGTCCAGCTCGTCCCCACCACCGGCGGCGACCCGGTCACCCTCGAGCCCGTCACCGTCGCCGCCCACACCGGCTACCGCTGGCTCGCCCTCCCCGCCGACGGCCTGCACCCCGCCACCACCTACGAGATCCGGGCCAGCGCCACCAACACCTCCGGCACCACCACCGCCACCCGCACGCTCATCACCCAGGCGGCACCGGCCCCCGCGGAGCCGCCCACGCTCTCGGCGGACGGCGTGAGCGGCGGGGACACCTCGGTCACGCTCAAGGCATGGGTGAACACCTACGGGCTGCCGGGCACGGTCACGTTCTCCTGGGGCACCACCCCCGAGCACGGCCAGCAGCGCACCGTCGAGGTCCCCGCCCGCGACTGGACCCAGGCCGTCACCGAGGACCTCACCGGACTGCAGCCGGGCACCCGCTACTACTGGAAGGCGACCGCCACCACCGCCGCCGGCACCACCGACGTCACCGGCCGGCACGTCGACACCACCGGGGCGCCCACCGTGCTCCTCGACGCCCCCACCGACGTCACCGCCACCTCCGCCACGATCAACGCCCGCGTCCACCCCCACTCCCTGGACACCAACGTCCGCGTCCAGCTCGTCCCCACCACCGGCGGCGACCCGGTCACCCTCGAGCCCGTCACCGTCGCCGCCCACACCGGCTACCGCTGGCTCGCCCTCCCCGCCGACGGCCTGCACCCCGCCACCACCTACGAGATCCGGGCCAGCGCCACCAACACCTCCGGCACCACCACCGCCACTCGCACGCTCACCACGAGCAGCTGAGGCAGGGGGTACCGCCCGGTCCGGGCTCCCCGGCGGGCGGCCTTGCCGGTCCGTCGTGTCCGGCGGGGATCTTGCCCGGTCCGTCGTCACCGGCGGGCGATCTTGCCCGGTCCGTCGTCGCGCCGGCGGGCGGTCTTTGCGGTCCGGGACACACGTGGGGCCGGTCTCGCGACGAGACCGGCCCCACGGGCGCGGCGGCGGCGAGCTGGACCGCTCGCCCAGCCGCCGTCACGCCGCCCTGATGCCCACCTCCTCCGCGAGCCGTGAGGCAAGGAACCGCACGTAGCTCGCGGTGGCGTGCGTGGCGTCGCGGTGCACCAGGTAGTTCCCGATCACCTCGGGGCACGCTTCGTCGGTGCAGAACCAGTCGAGGGTCTCGACCACCTCGCCGCCGGCGCGGGTGACCGCGTCCCGGACGGCGTCGGCGACGTCGGCGTGCGGGGTGGCCGCGGACCGCTCCAGCGCGCAGGCGGAGACGTCGTCGAGGTTGGCCGCCACGCAGTCCGCGCCCGAGCTCGACCGGACCGGGATGTCCTCCACGAGGACGACGCGGTCGGCCGCCTGGGTCAGCCGCGACATCGTGGTCGTCATGGCCTCCCCCCACTCCCCGGCCCCCGCGTCACCGAGCCCGTAGGAGGCGCCCATGAGCACCAGGTCGGGCCGCAGCTCCTCCATCTCGGACAGGACGTCCTCGCGCCAGGTGTCGCACTCGGTGTACTGCCGGCCCAGGTCCTCCGAGTCGATGGTCATCGACGCCGGCGTGCATGCCGACTTGGTCCGGTGCACCACCTTCCACCCCGCCTCGGCCGCCGCCTCGTGCACCGCGGGCTGCCACTGGTCTGCGTGGGAGTCGCCGAACAGGACCACCGTGCGGGCGCCGGCCGGGTCGCCGTACACGCACGGCTCCGTGGGTGCGCTCTCGAGCAGGTCGGCGTGGCACCCGTCGGCGCGGGAGGCGGGCAGGTCCTCCTTGGCCGACTCGATCTGCGGCGTGAGGTTCTCCGGGACGGGCCCGCCGTCGAGCGACTCCTGGAGCACCGGTTGGAGGCTGGTGCCCGGCTCCTGAGCGACGGTGGCGATGTCCACCTGCTCCCCGCGCGGCGTGCCGCCCGGGGCCACGAGGGCGACGACGGCGGTCAGGGCGAGGACGGAGGAGACCGCGAACCCCAGCGACAGCCCGTCCCCCGGTGCCGACAGCGACGGCGAGAACCGGACGGGGTTCTCGACGAGTCTCAGCGAGATCGCCGCGAGGATCAGGGCCGCTGCCGCGGACAGGAGCAGGACCGGGACCGAGGGCGTCAGGCCGAACGCGGCGGGCAGGAGCGTCAGGGCCGGCCAGTGCCAGAGGTACCACCCGTAGGACAGGCCGCCGACGGTGGTGAGCGGGCGCAGGCCGAGGAGCCGGCCGACGCCGCGCCCGGGCGCCGCGACGCCGGCGGCGATGATCGCCGCGGCCCCGCTCACCGGGAGGGCTGCGGCGTACCCCGGGAACGGCGTCGCGCTGTCGAAGGAGACGCCGGCGTAGAGCACCGCCGCCAGTCCCGCCCAGCCGAGCGCCACGGCTGCTGGCCCCCAGAGCCGGCGCACCGCCGGCAGCGCGACGGCCAGCAGCGCCCCGACGGCGAGCTCCCACGCCCGGGTGTGCAGCCCGAAGTACGCCCACGGCTGGGCCGCGCCCGTCTGCCACACGCTCAGGGCCAGCGACCCGGCGATGACGAGCACCAGCACGACCGCGACGCGAGCGGTGCGGAGCTTCGGCGGGCCGTCGGCCGCGGTCCGCGCCGCCCGCGAGCCGCGGGCGACGAGCGTGCCGGCGACGGCCATCAGCAGCACCGGCCAGAGGAGGTAGAACTGCTCCTCGACGGCGAGGGACCAGAAGTGCTGCAGCAGCGACGGCGCCTCCTGGGCGTTGAGGTAGTCGGTGCCCTCCGCCGCGAGCTTGAGGTTGAGGGCGTAGAACACCGTCCACAGCCCGTCGACGGCGGTCTCCTTGCCCACCATCGGCGAGAGCACGAACCACGCGCCGACGATGGTGGCCACCACCACCAGCGCCGCGGCCGGCAGCAGGCGCCGGGCCCGCCGGGCGTAGAAGCGCGGCAGGTCGACCCGCCCGTCCCGGGCGATCTCGCGCAGCAGGAGCGAGGTGATGAGGAACCCGGAGATGACGAAGAAGACGTCCACCCCGACGTACCCGCCGGGAAGGAAGCTCACCCCGGCGTGCCCGAGGACGACGAGCCCGCACGCGACGGCGCGCAGTCCTTCGATGTCCGGCCGGAACCGGTCGCGGTGCGGCTGGCTCCGGGCCCTCCGCGCCGGGGGCGCGGAGGGCGTCGGGGCGGCGGTCGCGGTCACTGCCATGAGGACCTCCGGTCAGGCGTGCGTGGGCGCCGGCGCTACCCGGTCGTAGGCCGTCGACGTGCCGGCAGGCAGCTGCCGCACAGCGGTGGACGAGGTGACCGAGACGAGGCGCTCGATCGAGGGAGGGATCGTGGCCGTCGGCACCGGACGGCCCATCCCGCGGTACGCCCAGCCCGCGTCCGCCCACCGCTGGGGCTCCAGCGCGTTGCGGGCGTCGACGATGCGCCGGTAGGCCACCTGCTGCTCCAGCTCGAACGGGTCCATCGAGGTGAACTGCTCCCACTCGGTGGCCAGCACGACGACGTCGGCACCGGCGACGGCCTCCGCCGCGGTGTCCGCGTAGCTGAGGGTGGGGAACTTGGCCGCGGCGTTGGCGTTCGCCTGCGGGTCGTGCACCACCACCTGGGAGCCGGCGAGGTGCAGCGTGGCGGCCACGTTGAGCGCCGGGGAGTCGCGCACGTCGTCCGTGTTGGGCTTGAAGGCGGCGCCGAGGACGGCGACCTTCGCGCCGAGCACCGAGCCGCCGAGCAGCTCCCGCACCAGGTCCACGACCCGGGACCGCCGGCGCATGTTGACCTCGTCGACCTCACGAAGGAAGTTGAGCGCCTCGTGCGCGCCGAGCTCGGCGGCGCGGGTGGTGAAGGCGCGGATGTCCTTGGGCAGGCAGCCGCCGCCGAAACCGAGCCCGGCCCGCAGGAACTTGCCGCCGATGCGCTCGTCGTACGAGAGCGCCTCGGAGAGCTGCACGACGTCGGCACCGGCCGCCTCGCACACCTCCGCCATCGCGTTGATGAAGGAGATCTTGGTGGCCAGGAAGGAGTTCGCGGCCACCTTGACCAGCTCGGCGGTGGGCATGTCGGTCACCACGAGCGGGGTGCCCGCGTGCAGCACCTTGGCGTAGACCTGCTCCAGCACGGCGGCGTCGGCGCGGCTCGTCACGCCGAGCACGAGGCGGTCGGGCCGCAGCGTGTCCTCGACGGCGAACCCCTCCCGCAGGAACTCCGGGTTCCACGCGAGGTGGACCTCCTCCATGGCGGGCGCCGCCGCCGCCAGGCGGGCGGTGAGCCGCTCGGCCGTGCCCACCGGGACGGTGGACTTCCCGGCGATGAGCGCGGGCCGGTGCAGGTGCGGGGCGAGCGCGTCGATCGCAGCGTCGACGTACCGCAGGTCCGCGCCCCGGCCACCGGGCTGCTGCGGGGTGCCGACGCACAGGAAGTGGACGTCGCCGAACTCCCCGGCCTCGGCGAAGGAGGTGGTGAACCGCAGCCGGCCGGACCCGACGTGCCTCTCGAGCAGGGGCTCCAGACCGGGCTCGAAGAACGGCGCCCTGCCCTGGTTGAGGGTGTCGACCTTCCGCTCGTCGACGTCGACGCCGAGGACCTCGTGCCCGAGCTCGGCCATGCCGGCGGCGTGGACGGCGCCGAGGTATCCCGTACCGATGACAGTGATGCGCAGTGGCATGTCAGCTCCTTCGTGGTCCCCGCCGGTCTCGGCGCAGGTGGTGTGGTGGTGGCCGGTCATGTGGTTGCCGGTCGTCATGGGGTGCTCCCTGCGGTGGCGAGCTCCCGCGGGGCCACGGCCGGCTCCTCGGTGGCGCTCGCGGCCGTCTGGGGTGAGTCCGCCGGGCCCTCGCTGGTCCCGCCGCCGGAGTCGGAGCTCTCCGGGGCCTGCCCCGTCGGTTCCTCGCTCGCGGCCGGGCTCGGCTCCGGGGCAGGCTCTGCCGTGGCCTCCGCCGTCGCGCCGCTCCCCTCCGGGGCCGGCTCGCCGGTGATCTCCGCCGTCGGGTCCTCGGTGGCCCCCGGGCTCGGCTCCTCGGCCGTCCCTGCGGCTGGTTCGTCCGTGGGCGCCTCGGTCGGCTCCTCCGTGGGTTCCGGCGCCTCGGTCGGCTCCTCCGTGGGTTCCGCGCCCTCGCTCGGCAGCGGCGGGAGCTCGGTCTTCGGCTGCTCCGGAGCGCCCTCGCTGAAGTTCCCGTTGCGCAGCCCGTGCTGGGCGACGAGCGTCACCTCCGGCGAGGAGGTCAGGCGCCAGTCGTTGGTGACCGGTTCCGACTCCCCGATGGGGATGGCCGTGACCTCCCGCTGGAACCAGGTGAAGCCGATGATGTCCGGGTTCTGCCGGAGAGCCTCGAAGAAGCTGGTCACCCACTCGGCCTTCTTGCCGCCGGTCTCGGTGGCGCCCACCTCGGTCAGGAAGATCGGCTTGCCGGGGGCGACGGCCCGCAGCCCCGCGACGGAGCGGCCGTACGTGTTCTCGAAGGACGCCTCCTTGCCCTCGATGACCTTGCGGTAGTAGCCGGAGAGGCCGACGACGTCGACGTACTCGTCACCGGGGTACAGCTCCTCGAGCGGCTGGGCCTGGGGGAACTCGATGGTGTTCGGCGACCAGAACCACAGCACGTTCTCGGCGCCGGCGTCGGTGAAGATGTCGTGCACGTGCCGCCAGGCCGCGACGTACTCGCCGGGCTTGTTGCCGTTCGTCTGCTCGGACCAGGGGTACCAGTGCCCGTTCATCTCGTGCATCATCCGGATGCCGACCGGCAGACCGAACTCGGCGACGTCGGCGGCGTACCGGCGCAGGTAGTCGTCGTGGTTGCCGGCGATGATGTCGGCCAGCTGGTACTCCTCGTTGACGGCGTTGCTGGAGTCCGGCCCCATGTTCGTCTCGTTCGGGCGGGCCTCCCACGAGACGATCGGCAGCATGTTGCGGGTCCAGGCACTGGTTGCGGCGTCGGCCCGGAAGTCCTGGTCCCACCCGGCGAAGTACGTCACCGAGCTCGGCATGTGCTGCAGGGTGGCCGCGACCTCGTCGACCTCGCCGAAGAAGTACGGGGACTCCTCGGTGAACATGCCGAAGTACTGCTGCGACGGGCTCAGGAGCTCGTCCGCCGACGGCGCGGTGGGGACGAACTGCCCCTGGGGCTGGCTCGGCGCCCGGTCGGGGTCGTCAGGCAGGTCACGGCAGGCGATCCCGTCGTCGTCCCGGGGACCCGGGTTGCCGTCCAGCCCGTACGGGTCCTCAAGGTCCTGGAGGTAGACGGCCTGGGCGTCCTGCTGCCAGGTGTAGTGCCAGCACCGCGGTTCCTCGGGATCCTTCGCCCCGGAGCGTCCGACGGGCTGCTGGTGCTCGGTGCTGTCGGCGCCCGCCGGCCCGACGGTGCCGGAGCCGCCGCTGCCGGGGGCGCCCGCCCCGCCGACGTCGCCGGACGCACCGGAGCCGCCGGACGAGCCGTCCGCTCCCGGGCCGTTTCCGCCGTCGGCGGACTGGCCGCCGGCGCTCCTCGCCGCAGAACCTCCGGGTCCGCCCTCCGTGTAGCCGGCCTCCACCAGAAGTTCCTCGAACGGCCGGGCCGAGCCGACGCTCGCGATCTGCCAGAGCTGGTCGCGGGTCAGGCTGATGCCCGCCAGCATCTCGTCCAGCATGGGATCGTCGAGCGCGGTCTCGAGAACCGTGCGGGCGAGCTGGGAGGCGGTCTCGCGGTCTGCCGCGGTCAGCGCGGCCGCCAGCTCGGTGAGGGTGGAGCGGGTCTTCGCGCGGCGGGCCGCCTGCTGCTCGTCGGCGCGGTCCTGGGTGGCGGCCGCGGCCGGCGGCGCGCCCAGGGCCTGGACCGCGTCGGAGACGGGCTGAGCCAGCGTCGTGCGCAGCGACGGGGTACCCCACACGACGAGAGACGTCGCCAGGAGCGCCGCGACGAGCCCCAGCGCGATCAGGCGCGTGCGCAGGCTCGTCGCCCCGGCCGCCGCGACGGCGGCCCCGAAGGCGTCCGCGGGTCCCGCCCAGGGGTTTCGTTTAAGGGTGTGGTCAGACAAGGTAGGCCGCCTCGTAGGTCGTGAGGAGGGCGAGGAACGCGCCTCCGATGAGGTAGGGGACGGCGGCAGCGGGGTTCAGCCGCCGCCTCGACCTCGCCGCCTGCTTCGGCGCGGAGTCGGTCGCCGGACGGGCCGGGGTGGCGACGGCCGTCCGGGTGGCCGACCGCGTCGCGGGTCCGCCGGACGTCGCGGCCGCGGGCCCGGCATCAGGTGCACCGGCCGTGCCGGTCACCGACCCCTCGGGCTGCAGGATCACTCCCGGCCGGTCCACCACGTCCACGGGGCCGGGCTCGCTCGCCTCCAGCTCGGCGATGAGATCGTTGCTGACGGCCTCGTCCGTGCTGCTCCCGGCGTAGGCGTCCTTGCGTGTGCCCCAGCCTGCGACGTGCGCCATCCGGAAGAAGCCGAGCAGCCGGATCGGCATGAGGAACGCACTGGAGAAGACGACGTAGAGCGGCATGCGCCACCAGTCGCCGGGTACCTCGACGAGGTGTCGAAGGTGGCGCACGCCCATCGACAGTCCGGTCGCCACCAGCGTCAGGGCGACCACCGAGACGATGCCGACCGTCGAGCCGTACTCCGCGACGATGGCGCCGTAGTAGTTGATGCCCGTGCCGGTGACGATCCGGTACGCCGCACCGATGACCGCACCGGCCAGCAGGAACGGAAGGATGATGTCGGTCAGGAAGAAGATCGCCAGCACCGGGGCGTGCGAGACCATCCACGGCAGCATCCGCAGCGTGTTGTACTGCGACCCGCGGGACCAGCGCAGCTGTTGCTTGAACAGTTTCCGCAGCTCGAGCGGCGCGTCCGTCCAGACCAGCGAGGTCGACTGGTACACCGTCCGGTACCCCTGCTTGAGCGTGAGGTTGGTCAGCGTCCGGTCGTCGCTCACCTCGAGGAACACGCCGAGGAAGCGCCCGTGCATGAACTCGTCCATGGCTTTCAGGACGATCGAGCGGCGGAACGCGATGGTCCTGCCCGGCAGGCAGCCGATCTGGCCCAGGACCGACTGGGCGGGCATCGAGTACTTCACCCGGCTGTTCTCCAGCCAGTCGGCCCAGCGGGTCAGGAACGACCTGCCCGGGTCGAGGATCCGCTGCGCGGTCGTCACGCCGCCGATCCGGGAGTCGGCGAAGGGCTTGACCAGCTCGGCGAGGGTGTCGCGGGCCCACACGGTGTCCGAGTCGACGAGCACGAGGATGTCCCCGGAGGCCATCTCGGTGCCGACCTTGACGGCGTTGCGCTTGCCGGGGATCGGCGTCCAGGTCCACGTGACGCCGTCCTGGGCGAACTCGTCACAGACCTGTTCGAGCTCGACGTTGCGCGGCCCGTTGATGACGACGATCGTCTCTGTCGGTCGCTGCGCGCAGATGCGGGTGAGCACGTCCCGGAACAGGTCGAGCGGCTCGTCGACGACCGGGATGACGACGCTGGTCGTCGTCTCGTGCGGCTCGGTCCACGGCCGGTAGCGGCGCGACAGCAGTATCTTCAGCAGCCACAGCCCCCACACGACGGCGGAAAAGACCGCGAACAAATACAGCTTGCCGTCCTCCACGAAGGCATGGCGAAGCATTAGCAGAAAGACGAACATCACATTCTCCTGACGTGCGCACAAAAGCGCAGTTGTCAGCGGTCAATGGTCAGCGGCAGCACACAGCCCGTCGCGCCCGCGCATGGCGGGATGAATGGGAATGTGTGCGCAGGTATCAGTGATCTCCCCGCCGGAGTGGCGTCACGACGCGGAGCAGCTCAGGTGCTCAGGCGGTCGGAATGTCCGGCCGGTGCACGCGGCGGCGACAGCAGAATGGCCATCGGTCTTCAGTCAGCAGTTTCACGGCCCCCCCAAAAATCTCTTGCCGTGTCCGAAACGTAACACGAGTCGACCGACCCCGCGGTTGCCAACTCGTAAACACCCTGTTAATTAGCTCGGCGCGTCGCCGTCGCCCACAACAATGCACGCGCAGGCACCGACTGCGGCAGCGCCCGCCGCCGGCGCCCCCGGCACCAACCTCTCCACGCCCGGGCGCTCACGGTGAGCCCGCTACCGGGGCGCGACCACCAGCAGGTCGCTGACCGGCTCGACGGCCGCGGTGCCCCGTACCGTCACCCGGTACCCGCCCGGCCCGGCGTGCGGGAGCTCCACCTCCCGCGCGCCTTCGGCGGCGCCCAGCGTCACCGTGACGGGTTCCGTGGGCGCGGCGACGCCTTCGGGGCCGCCGAGGTACTCGAGTGTCGCGGTGAGGTCACCGGTTGCCCCGGTCGGGGTGACGGTGAGGTGGACGGGCTCGTCCGCGCGGTAGACGTCCGCGAGGTCGACGGAGAGGCGCACCTGCGACGGCGCGACCCGGAAGCGCCCGAGGTGGACGCCCGACGTCCAGCCGCTGATCTGGGTCAGGACGGCGGGGGCGTTCTGGAGCGAGGAGTGCCGAGTCCCGGAGAACATCGCGCCGGAGTCGTCGGCGAGCTCGAGCGGCGTGGCCGAGACACGAGGCACGGTGCCGTCGCCGCCGAGGTCCTCGCCCTTGTAGGTGCGCAGGAGCTCGACGCCCTCGCCGGCGAGACGGGCCGACTGGTTGGTGGGCTGGTCGATGCCGACCACCTGGTGGAGGCGGTAGCCGCCGGTGACGTACTCCTCGAGCATGGCGTTCGCGGTCTGGGCGTCCTCGATCTCCTGATGGAACGCCCGTGCCGCGGCGACGGCGACGGGGTCGAGGTGAGGGGCCGCCAGCTCGGTGAGGCGGTGCAGGGCCCCGGTCCCGTCGTCCAGGCAGGGGTAGATGGGCAGGAGCTGGTGCACCGACGGCAGGGAGCGGGCGAGCTCGGTGAGGTCGACCAGGCCCAGGGCCGTGCGGCTTCCGTTGGAGAGCTGGCCCAGCGCGTCGAGGGAGCCGCGGTACGGCGCGCCGAAGGAGATGAGCGCGCGGGTGTCCCGCCAGCCGCCCAGCACCTCGAGGTAGTAGCGCGCGACCAGGGCGCCCATGGAGTGCGCGACCAGCACGAGGCGCGTGTCCGGGTCCTTCGTGCGCTGGGCGGCGAGCCAGCCGGCGGCGGAGTCGCGGAGGCGCCGGGCGGCGACCCGGTTGTCCAGGCGCCAGTCGTAGGGAAACTCGAAGTAGGTCTCTCCCGGCACCGCGCCGAGCCGTCGTCGGAGGTGGTTCCCGACGGCGGTGTACCCGTCGATCTTCCACAGCCCCGGGATGAGGTGGGCGTCGGCGGCGATCCGCGTGGCGGTGACGCCGTCGTCGGCCTCGCCGGTCTCGGTCGGGTCGAGCCTGAGGTCCTGGATGCTGCGCCCGCCGCTGAAGAGGGCCCGCAGGCCGGCCCCCACGGTGAGGCCGAAGACGTCATTGCCGTCCTTCTCCAGCACGCTGCCGACGATTCCCGGCAGCAGCACGTAGATCGTGGTGGGCACGAGGGTCCTCTCTCGGTCGGCGAGCTGGGCGCAGGTCAGTTTGCCGCTGAGGGGGAACGGCGGGCCGCGCGAACCGCGGAGCGACGCCGCCCCGTCGAGCTCGTCGCGGCGACCCGAGCGGCTCGGCGACAACACATTTTTCGCGGGTGTGAGCGGCGCGGGAGCCGCGCCGGCGCAGCGCGCACGCCTTCGGCCTGGTTCACGCCTGCGAGCCCCGCACAACTCGTGCGAGCCGCGGCTGCACCGGCTCGGCCTCGCTCACGCCTGTGAGCCCAGCACGACTGGTGCGAACCGCGCATGCACCCGTGCACCGCCGCTGGCGGATGTGACCGGCGCTCGCGGATGTGATCGGCGCTCGCGGATGTGATCGGCGCTCGCGGATGTGATCGGCGCACGACTGGCGCGAGAAAGGGTGGCACTGTTCCCGCGGGCCTCACACCGGCCGAAAGAGTGATCTCGGCCGGACGGCGATGCGCAGGATTGGCCACAGCACGCGGCCGCGGGCGCGGCCACGACACCCGGGTGTCGCCCGCGACACCCGGCGTGGCCACGACACCCGGTGTCG
Organism: Georgenia daeguensis; assembly: GCF_039537705.1. Lineage (NCBI taxonomy): Bacteria > Bacillati > Actinomycetota > Actinomycetes > Allobogoriellales > Allobogoriellaceae > Georgenia > Georgenia daeguensis. The sequence continues at coordinate 129,040 of NZ_BAABBA010000011.1, read as the reverse complement.
CCCGCGACACCCGGGTGTGGCCACCACACCCGGGCGTCGTTGCGCCACCCGGACGTGGCCGCGTCGTCGGCCGGCCCGGTGCGGGCCGACCGACGTCGAGCGACCGGCGCCAGGGCGGACGAGCGCGGTGCCGGGACGGACGAGCGCGGTGCCGGGACGGACGGTCTGTCAGCGGTTGCGGCCCGGGGCGGAGTCGCGGCCCGTCGTGGTGGCGGCGGTCTCCTCGGCCACGTCCGCTCCGGTGACCGCGCCGATCGCGGCGGGCACGTCCATGAGGCCGGCGCCGGTGGCGTCCGCGCCCCACGTGACGGTCGTCGTGGCGCCCGTCGGGTCCGGCACCTGTCGCGACCCGGCGCCGAGCGGCACCGCCGTCGCCTCCAGCGCCGCCTCGGCCTCGCCCTGCGTGAGACCGGGGTTCGCCTCGAGCATGAGCGCGACGGCGCCCGCCACGTGCGGCGAGGCCATCGACGTGCCGCTGAGGAAGTAGTAGCTGAGCTGGGAGTTCAGCTGGTACGGACCCACGACCCAGGAGCCGGGAGCCGCGATGTCGAGGTCCTGGCCCGCCAGGGCCCGGGACGAGAAGTCGGCGATGTAGGCGTCCTCGGCCGAGGTGGGGTCGGCGACGTCGCCGGTGTTCCACCACGAGCCCGAGGTCCACTGCCCGGTCCAGCCCGAGGCGGCCACGGAGATGACGTCCTCGTAGGCGCCGGGGTAGCCCATGCCGGCCTCGCCGCTGTTGCCGGCCGAGGCGACGATCAGCACATCGTTGGCGACGGCGCGCGCGACGGCGGCCTCGGTCAGCGCGTCCGGAGCCGGACCGCCGAGGGACATGTTGATGACCACCGGAGAGTCACCGAGGGCGCCCGAGACCTTCAGGTCGGTGATGTAGTCGATGCCGGCGGCCACCATGGAGGACCAGCCGGAGCCGTTCTGGTTGAGCACCTTCACCGGGATGACCGTGGCCTCGGGGGCGACGCCGGCGACGGGCACGCCACCGAGGTTGTAGCCCAGGATCGAGCTCGTCACGTGGGTGCCGTGGCCGTTCTGGTCGGTGGACCACTTGTTGGGCTGCGAGGAGATGGAGCCCTTCTCGCCGCCACCGCCGCCGAAGGCGACGCCCAGGTCCGCGGCGACCGCCTCGGTGCCGAAGTACTGGGGCCAGCTCGAGTGCAGGCCGGTGTCGAGGACGGCGACGTAGACGCCCTCCCCGGTCTGCGGCACCTCGCGGACGTCCGGGGAGCCCTGGTCGTAGACGTCGATCTGGTCGGTGTTCCAGGTCGCGATGCCGTCGACGGTGCTGGTGAACGGCGACGGCGCCACGGGCTTGCCGACGAACTGCACGTCCTCGTTGGCCGCCTTGACGAACGGCAGCGCCTGGACGTCGGCGAGATCCGCGGCGGCGATCTTCATCGTCAGCGCGTCGATCTCGGGGTAGGTCTCGTTGATCGTGCCGAACGCCCGCAGCTCGCGCTCGACGCGCGGCGTGAGGTCGGTGCTCAGGACGATGTTCACCCCGATCTGCGGGCCCGCAGCCTGGGCGGCGGGGATCGCGGCGATGGTCAGGGCGGCGAGCGAGGCGAGCCCGGTCAGTGCACGGCGCATGAAGTGGTCCTTCTGCTGGGGTCCCGCCGGAGTTTCGGACCGGACGGGGTCGTCGGTGAACGTGCCGAGCGTACCGCCGGCCGGTGACACGGCTCACAGGAACGGCTCCCCCGGTCCGCCGTCGCCATGGGGCGCGACGAGGGCGCCCGCCGCTCGCGACGACGACCGCGCCAGCCGGCGCCGGGCTGAAGGGGGCGGTTGCGGGAACCTTCCGTCCGCCGTCGCGACCGCGCGTCCATCCCCCGGGCCGGTCGGCACCGTGGAAGGTTCGGGGAAGGGCCTGCGTTCTACCGTCGTCCAGCCGCCGACGGTGGCGGCAGCCGTAGCGATGCGGCGGACGAGGCACGGAGGGACCGAGGATGGGACCCGAGCTGATGGTCGCGGCAGAGCTGTCGCGGCGGGCCATGGAGCACGACTTCGCGGGCTACCCCGAGGACGTGGCCTGGGCGCTGCGGCGCGACCGCGAGGAGCGAGCGGACCGGCGGCTGCGCCGTCGGGACGGCCGGAGCGGCGGGGCGGGCGGGGGCGCGCGGCTCAGGCGCTTCGCGGCACGTCGGCTGCACCGTGGCGCAGCCGCCGGGCGTCGAGCTCCTGGCCTGCCAGCGTGAACATGTCAGCCGCACGGGCGCGCATGCCCGCGGCGGCCGACCGGTCGCCCTCCGCGGCCGCCACGTGTGCGCGGGCCTCGAGCACGGCGGCGTTCCAGCCGATGCTGTCCCACCGGGCCGCCGAGGACTCGGCGGCCTCGAGGTGGCGGCGGGCGGCGACGAGGTCGCCCGCGTCGGCGTAGGCCGTGGCCGCCGGCAGCTCGAGCATGATCGAGCAGAAGAAGCAGTGGTCGTCGGCGCCCATGGCGGTCACCGCCTCATCGACGACGGCGACCTGGCCGTCGCCGGCCGCGAGCTGGATCTGGGTGCCATAGATCGGCGGCAGCAGGCACCGGGCCATGTGCGACCAGCGCGCCAGCGGCAGCGACCGCGCGAGGAGCCGGCGCGCCGACGGGCGGTCGCCGGTGACCATGCGGACCTCGGCGAGACGCTGCAGCGAGTGCGACTCCCCCACGAGCGAGCCGGTGCCGTGGTGGAGCTCGACCGCCTCGCTCAGCCGGCGGTCGGCGGCCTCGAGGTCGCCCTGGAGCAGGGCCGCCTCCCCGCCGAGCGTGGCGGCGAACGCGACGGCGCGGCGCACCCCGGACCTCTCGGCCGACTCGCGCAGGGAGTCCGCGAGCGCCATGACCTCCTCGTACGGCGTCGGTCCGTACAGGACGTACTCCGCCACGCACAGGTGGGAGTCGAAGATGCCGGTGACCAGCTGGGGCCGCTCCGCGCCGCGCCGCAGCTCGGAGTGCAGGCGGTGGAAGAACTTCCCGTCATAGTGGGCCAGCAGGGCCTCGAACGACACCAGGTCGAACGCCGCCGTGGGCGAGCCGGCCGCCAGGAGGACGTGCCGCTTGGCGAGCTCGGCGTCCTCCCGGGCGGCGTGGAGGTCGCCGGAGAAGAGGTGGACGTGCCCGCGGGCGATGAGCAGCTCGGCGTCCGCCCGCTGGTCGCGGCCGTCGAGCTCGAGGCCCTCCAGCGAGATGGTGGCGGTCTCCAGGTCGCCGCCCAGCAGCGCCGCCTTCGAGAGGTTGGTGCGCAGCTCCCGCACCGACGCGGGGTCGGTGGCGTGCGCGAGCGCCTCGCGGTGCGCGTCGACGGCGTCCGGGTGCCCGGCGGCGCTCAGCAGGGCGGCCCGCAGGGCGAGCAGCCTGGCGAGCTGCTCTCCCGTGGCGGCCGGGCGCACCCGGTCCAGCAGGGCGAGGGCGTCCCGGTAGGCGCCGAGCGCGGCATGGGTCTCGGCGGCGGTCAGCGCCCAGGGCACCGCCTCCTCCGGCCGGCCGGCCTCGACGAGGTGGTGAGCGATGCGGGCGGCCGAGCCGCCCGCGGACTCGACGGCCCGCGCGGCACGCAGCTGCACGGCCCGGTGGGCGGGCCCGTCGAGGCGCGCACGCAGCTGGTCGCGCAGCATCCCGTGCCGGAAGGCCAGCCCGGTGGCGGTGCGCACGAGCAGCCCGTGGGTGACGCCGGCCCGGACGGCGTCGCCGACGCCGTCCTCGTCCAGGCCGGCGACGGCGGCCAGCTCGTCGGCGTCGAACTCGTTGCCGAGGACCGCCGCGCACGCCAGGGTGTCGAGCACGGCGGCGGGCACCCCGCGCGGCGCGAGGACCGCGCTCCACGGGTCCCTCTCCCCCCGGGCGGCGGCCCGCGCCGTCTCGACGAGGGCGAACGGCACGCCGTCGCCCGTCTCGACCAGCGCCTCCACCATCGCGGGGTCGTCGACGTGCTGGCAGACCAGCGCGCGGGAGGCTGACGGGCTGAGCGGCCGCAGGTCCAGCGTCGTGGCCTGGTCCCGGGCGAGCAGGCTCGCGCGGACCTGGGCCAGCGCCGGCGGCGGCCCCGTGCCGTGGGCGACGGCGACCAGCACCTTCTCCCCCGCCGTCGCCCGAGCGAGGTGGTGCAGCAGCCGCAGGCTGGCGACGTCGGCCTCGTCGACGTTGTCGATCGTCAGCACCGCGCCGTTCCCGGCGGCGGCCAGCCGGAGCAGCTCGACGGCGGCCACGTAGAGACGCTGGTGGCCGCCGGCACCGTCCCACTCCTGGTGCCGGCCCGACATGGCGCGCTCGATCTCCTCGCGCAACGGGTCCGGCAGCCCGTCGAGGAGGGCCGGGTGGTGGCGGCACAGGTCCGAGAGCGCCTCGAGCACCGGGGCGTAGGGCCAGTCCGCGGCGGTCCGCGCCGCCAGCCCGGCCCCGACCCGCATGCCGCGCGCCGACGCCCCGCGCTCGAGCCGGACCAGCATCGCCGACTTGCCGATCCCGGGCGGACCGGAGGCGAACAGCACCTGCCCGCGTCCGCGCTGGACCGCTCCCAGGAGCCGGTCCAGCCGGGCCAGCTCGTCGTCCCGGCCCACGAGGTCGGTCTCCCTGACCGGGACGACGGCGGAGCCACGGAACTGCTCGATGGCCTTCTGCCGCAGCGCGTGGGCCCGCGGTCCGGGCGCCGCCCCGAGCTCGCGGCGCAGCGCGCGCTCCAGCCGCTCGAGCTGGCGCAGGGCCGTGGCCGGGTCGCCCGCACGCATGGCGTCCGCCGCGAGGTGGAGGTGGGCGTCCTCGTCGGCGGGGTCGGCGTCGACCACTGCGGCCCAGCGGCGGGCGGCGCGCAGCACGTCCAGGCGCAGGGCGCGCAGGCGCTCGCGCGGCTCCTCCGCCCACTCCTCGTAGGGCTCGCCGGGCAGCAGCTCTCCGGTGCTGAGGTCGGCGGCCCGACCGCAGGCGTCCGGGTCGCCCCTTCCCAGGGCGTCCGTGGCGGCACGCTCGAAGGTCTCGGCGTCGACGGCGACCTCGGCACCCGGCCACAGCTCGACGAGCTCGTCCTGCAGGACCAGCGAGTCGGGGTGACCCATGGCCCGCCGGGCGTAGTGCGCCGCCTTGTGCAGGCGCGGCGCGGCGGCGACGACGTCCGCCTCCGGCCAGAGGGCGTCCATGACCTGCTCCCGGTGCAGGCGGTGACCGGGGGCCAGGGCGAGGAGCTGCACCAGGTGGGCGGCGGGCCGGCGGGACCACGAGGCGCGGGGCACCGGCTCCCCGTCCACGTCGAGCGAGAAGCCGCCGAGCAGCGTGATTCTGACGTCCACCGCCACCTCGATCCGAGCCCCTGCATGGTACGTCCGGGCCAGGGTGGGCAGGAAGGGTGGGGAACGGGTCCCTCACACCGTCGCGACGTCGAGGGCGAGCAGCACGTCGACCTCGTCCGCCATCGCCGCCGCGAGGCCGCGCAGGAGTCCCTGGACCTCCGCGAGGTCCCACCGGAAGCCCACGATGGGTTCGGTGGCCTCGAGGAGCGGGACGGTCAGCCGGTCGCGGGTGGCCTCGTACTCCGCGAGCGCCTCGCGCTGCCTCGGTCCCGGCTCCGGTGCGGCGAGCAGCGCGCGGGCGAGCAGCTCGGCGTCCCTGAGCGCGTCGGTCATGCCGTGGGTGCTGAGCGGGTCCTTCCAGCCGCTCGCGTCGCCCACGAGCGCCCAGCCCGGCCCGGCCGCGGAGCGGAGGAAGCCCGGGACACCGGGGACGTGCCGGAGCCGGCCGACGAGGGGCAGCCCGGCGATCCGTTCCGCGAGGGCCGGCGGCACGGACGTCCCTGCCCACGGGTCCTCGCCGGCCGAGGCCGCGGGCCGAGGAGCGCGCCGCCCGGGCGGGGCCGGCGCTCCAGCCGGGACGTGCCCGGCCGCGTACCCGGTTGGGTGCCCGGCTCCGTGCCCCGCGGCGCGCCCGCCGGCCGCGGAGCCTGCGAACACGCAGGTGAGGCCGTCGTTGGTGGGGATGAGACCGCCCCCGCAGCCCTCGTCGTAGTACCACTCGTAGCCGGTGGCCGGCACCGCGAGGTAGCCGTACGTGGAGTCGGCCGCGTCGCGCCCCTGCCAGCGCACGGCGGCGCCGACCGCGGCCGCGACCAGCGAGCGCAGCCCGTCGGCCCCCACCACCAGCGGGGCGTGCTCCTCCCGGACCCCGTCCCGGCCGCGCACGACGACGCCGATGGCGGCACCGTCGTCCCCGCGCAGCAGCCCGGTCACGGTCGCGCCGTGCTCGACCCGAGCGCCGGCGGCCACGGCGCTGCGCACCAGCAGGGCGTCGAGGAAGGTGCGGCGCGGCGCGTACAGGGCGTCGACGCCGGCGCCGGGCCTCACGGTGACGGTGGTCGAGTCCCAGCCGTAGTGGAACACCACCCGGTGCACCGGCGGCACGCCGGCACCGACCACGTCGTCGAGCAGGCCCCAGCGGCTCAGCTGCAGCACGCCGGCCCGCATGAGCGCGTGCGTGGACAGGGTGTCGCTGCCCAGCCGGGTGCGCTCGAGGCACAGCACCCGCAGGCCGCCGCGGGCCAGCAGCATCGCGGTGGCCGCGCCCGCCACCCGGCCGCCGACCACGATCACGTCCCACCTCACGGCTCAACCCCCACCAGCGCGTCGGCGCCGACCTGCACCCGGTGCCGGGTCGCGATGGCCGCGCTGACCAGGGCGGCGTCGTGCCGCACGCCGCCGAGCAGGGCCGAGCTGCGCCGGGTCTGCCAGGCGGCGCCGACCACGTGCAGCCCGGGGACGGCCGTGCGGCCCGCGTCGTGGACGACGTCGCCGTCGGCTCCGAGCACGGGCAGGTGCAGCCAGGGGTGGGCGCGCCGGTAGCCGGTGGCCCACACGACCGTCGAGATGCCCCGGGCGCGCAGGTCGAGCCGCGTCGGCGCGCCGTCCGTGCGGGCCGGCCGCACCACGTCACCGGGCGCGGGCTCCGCCCCGTCGCGGTCGGCGACGGCGTCGATCCGGCCCAGTAGCCGGCGCAAGCGGTCGTCGGCCTGCGCCGCCGTCGCCGGCAGGTCCGGCGCGAAGGTGACCCGCTCGCCGTCGGCCGTGGCGAGCCGCCCGGCGAGCACGACGCCCCGGGACTGCAGGCTCGCGAGGTCCAGCTCCCGCAGGTCCGGCCTGCCGACCAGCTGCATCGACGGCTCGTGCGGCGGGCGGGCCGGGTCGGGCAGCGACGCCCGAGGACGGTCCATGGCGCCGGTGCGGCTGAGCCACTCGACCACGTCCCGCCCGCGGTAGCGCCGCGGGACCCGCGTGTGGCGGCCGACGGCGAGGACCACCTCGCGCCCGGCGGCGCCCAGCTCGTCGGCGATCTGGGTCCCGCTGGCGGAGGCACCGACCACCAGGACTCCGCCTTCGGGAAGGCCCGCCGGGTTGCGGTAGTCGTCCGAGGCAACCTGGACGACGCCGTCGCCGAGCCCCGCCGCGACCCCCGGGACGCGCGGCAGGGCGTTGTGCCCGGTGGCGAGCACGACGTCGTCGGCGCGCCAGCACCCGGTGGTCGTGGAGATCAGGAAGCGGCCGAGGTCACGGCGCACGCCGAGCACCTCGGTGTGCTCGGCCACCGGCGCCGCGAAGGACAGCGCGTAGTCCTCGAGGTACCCGACCAGCTCGTGGCGGCTCATGTAGCCGTGCGGGTCGGGACCGGTCCACCGCCAGTGGGGCAGGTGGCTGAACCACCGCGGGGTCAGCAGCGTGAGGCTGTCCCAGCCGCGGGTGCGCCACCGGTGGGCGAGCGTGCCGCGCTCGAGCACGACGTGGTCGACGCGCAGCTCGGTGAGCAGGCGGCTGACGGCCAGTCCGGCCTGCCCTCCGCCGATGACGACGACCGTGGTCGTCAGCATGAGTTCTCCTCGTCATCTCTCTCGATCGGCACGGGGCGGGGTCTGCCCGTCCCGTGCCGGTGGGGGTGCGCCTAGCGGGTCTCGTCGGGGCTGGCGTGGACGTCGACGACGACGTCGGTGCCGTGGGTGAGCACGTCGTAGACCGCGGAGCGGTCCTGCGAGCGCCGCACGACGGCCTCGAGCTGCTCGGCGGTGGCGTCGCCCTCGATCTCGAAGTGCACGCGGATCTGGCGGTAGCCGTTGCGGACGCCGGTGTCGATGCCGAGCATGCCCAGGAGGCTGATGTCCCCCTCGACCGTCGAGGCCACCCGGTGCAGCTCGATCCCGCGCGCCGCGGCCACGTTCGCGATGCCGTGCGTGAGGCAGGCGGCGATCGCGTGGAGCAGGTACTCCACGGCGGTGGGGCCGTGGTCCTGCCCCACCAGCACGGCGGGGTGGTCCGCGTCGAGCACGAACGGGCGGTCGCGGGTGGCGTCCTCCTGCCCGGCCCCGTAGAAGCCGTCGACGAAGGTGCGGTTGTGCGTGCCGCTGACCCACTCGTTCCGTGCGCGGAACTGGAACTCGCCGAGCTCCTGCTGCTCACGCACGAGGTCGAGGGTCGCGAACAGGACCGGGACGTCGACGCCGTTCATCGCGGCGCGGTCCTGGCTGGTCGTCGTCATGTCGTCTCTCCTTGGTCGTCGGGCCATGACGGGAGACGACGCTAGGAACCGGACCTTCCCCCGACCTTCCCGGGACGCCGCGCCGCACGCACGGCCGGGAAGGCGCGGGGAAGGCCGCCGGTGCACGGTGCGGCGATGGTGATCCACGTGGGCGACAGCGCCCGGCGCACCCGCACGGTCACGGCGGAGGACATCGAGCTGTTCGCCCGCATGACCGGGGACCGGAACCCGCTGCACACCGACCCGGACCTCGCCGCGAGGAGCCGGTTCGGCGGGATCGTCGTGCAGGGCGGCGTGACCTCGGGGCTGCTCAACGCCGTCGTCGCGACGGACCTGCCGGGGCCGGGATCCGTCTTCCTGCGCACCGACTGGTCCTTCCGCGCGCCGGTGCGGCCCGGGGACACGATCACGGCGGAGGTGGTCGTGACGGCGGTCCGCAGCGACAAGCCCGTCACCGAGCTGCGCACGACGGTCACCGACGGCTCGGGCACCGTGGTGCTGGACGGCACGGCGGTGGTCTGGCGGGACCCGGCCGTCGCCGCGGCCACGTCCTGAGCCGGCGGTCAGGCGCCGGCCGGGGCTCCCGCGGGCACGCGGCACGACCACGCCTGGGGCAGGACAGTCCACGTGCGGGACCTCATCGGACCGGCCACCTCGCCGTCGGCGTTGACGCGGAAGGCGTTGTCGTCGTCGACCGCCTCGACGGTGACCTTGCGGCCGCGCACGGTGCGCACGTCCTTGCGCCCGATGTGGTGCCCGCCGCGCAGCTGCAGGGCGAAGGCCGCCCGGGCCACGGGCCCGGTGGCCGCCGCGAGGACGACGTCGGCGACCCCGTCCCCTTGCTGGGCCTGGGGCACGGCCCTGGCGCCACCGCCGATGGAGCTGCCGAGGCCGACGGTCACCATGAGCAGAGGCTCCTTGCCGTCGTGGACGACCTCGTCGTCGACGGTCACGCGCAGGCACCAGCCGGTCGTGGAGACGCCCGCCCGGACCGCGCCGAGCGCGTACCCCGCCGTGCCGAGCGCGCCTTTGATCTCCTCCGCGCCGGCGGTCGCCTCCGCCCCGACCCCGGCGTGGACGACGTTGACGACGATGCCGCCCTCGTCGTCGAGCAGGAGGTCCATGGGCTGCGGGACGCCCTGGAGCGCGACCAGCGCGGCCTCCTCGGGGTCCTGCGGGAGCCCGAGGCCACGGGCGAGGTCGTTGCCGGTGCCGAGCGGCACGACCGAGACCGGACCGGTCGCGTCGAGCAGCCCGAGGTGGAGGAGCGCGTCGACGCACGCGTGGACCGACCCGTCGCCGCCGAGCACGACGACCTCCCGCCCGGCCGCGTGGCGGAGCGCCGTGCGGATCTCCTCCGGCCCCTCCGGGACGACCACCTCCACCTCGGCGCCGGCGCGGAGCACCGCGAGGGCGGCGTCGACGGCGGCGTCGTCGGCCGACCCCGCCGCGCTGTTCGCCAGGACGAGGAAGGAGCGGGAGGCGGTCATGGCGCCAGTCTGGCGCGCACCAGGGCCGTCCGCCCAGCGAACTGCGTCCCGGCTCCGTAACCCTGGCGACGGCGCCCGGCCGGTGCTATCTACATTGCCACCGTCTCGTCACCCGCAGGAGAGGACCATGACCAGCTGGCGTCGGTACGACGCGACACTGTTCCCGATCTTCCACGAGCGCTTCGAGGAGAAGTGGGGAAAGGGCTCCGCCCCGTTCCTGGACCCTGGCGTGTTCTTCGAGGAGCAGCCCCGGCCTCGTGCGCAGTGGGTCAACGTCGACACCGGGGCCGCGGTGGCCGTCGTGCCGATCTGGGCCGACGAGGACGGCCGGCACCGCTCGTTCGGGGTCTTCTACCTGCCGCCGGCCGGTGACATCTGGGTGCTGCGCCCGGGCGTCACGGAGTACGTGGAGGCCGGCGGGGCGCTCACGGAGGACCAGGTCACGCTGCGCAACGACGCCTTCCGCAAGGCCGTCGCGCACGCGAAGGCGTTCATCTTCGGGCACGACGGGTGAGGCGCCCCCGGAGCGCTACGCCGCGATGAAGTTCCGCAGCTGCTCCACGACGAACGCGTGGTCGTCCCGCTGCGGCAGCCCGGAGACCCCCACCGCGCCCAGGAGCGCCCCGCCCCGGCGCAGCACGAGCGGGAAGACGCCCCCGTGCGCGGCGAACCGGTCGGTGTCGAGCCGGCCGTCGACGTCGAAGTCCTTCCCCTGGACGCGGAACTGCTCGCCGACGCCGAGGGAGCTGCGGCCGTAGCGCAGGACCACCGCCGTCTTGCGCGCCAGCCACTCGTCGTTGTCGGCGGACGAGCCGGGCAGCGCCGCGTGGAAGACGCGCTGCTGCCCGAGGACGATGCCGATCGCGACGGGCAGGCTCCGCTCGGCGGCGACCCGGCGCATCTGCGCGCCGAGCACCCAGGCGTCGTCGACTCCGAACGAGTCGAGGCGCAGCTCGGCCTCCTCGGCGAGGATCTGCTCGTACAGGTCGCTCGGGTAGCTCATGGCACGTCAGGGTACGGCCCGCCCGTGGGCCTCGGGCGAAGGCCGCCGACGGCCCAGCATTTTTCGGGTGCGGGACAGAGCCCCTAGGGTGAACGAACTGACCGGGTCCGGACGGGCCACCAGAGCAGCAAGGAGTGGCATGAGCGAGCCGATCGGGCAGGTCACCGTACGTACCTCCACGACCAGGACCCGACTGGTGCTGTCGGGCGAGGTCGACATGAGCCTGGCCGACGAGCTGTCCGCGGCGGTGGACGAGGTCCTCGTCCTGGGACTGCCGGTCGACGTCGACGTGCGCGACGTGACCTTCCTCGACTCCAGCGGCCTGAGCAAGCTCGTCCACCTCGCAACGGGTGCGGTCACTCGCCCGCGGCTGATCGAGCCCCCCGACTTCGTCACGTTCCTGCTCGAGGTGACGCGCCTCGACGAGGTCATGGACGTTCTCGAGAGCGACCCCGGATTCCCCGACGGCGATCCCGCCTCGGGCCTCGTCGAGCTCGGTGACCACCGCGACGCCGTCTGAGCCTGTGAGCACGGCGCAGAATCCGAAGATTCCGGACTTACCGCTCGTTCGAAGGGCGACCGGACCGACCCCGAACTACGCTCGAAGCAGCAGGATCCACATGACGCCGTCACGAGAGCCGCGACCGCCAGAGACCGACATCATGGACCGACACACACGCACCGACCAGCCCGACCACACGCCCCCGGCGACGGACCTCCGGCCCGACGTCCGGTCGGCGCGCCCGGCGGGACGCTGGGAGTTCACCGACGCGAACGAGCTGCCCGTGCTGCGCCGCTCGGTCACCGAGGCGGCGGCGCGGTCCGCCGCGCTCAACAACGACGGCAAGAACGACGCGGCGGTCCACCACAACCTCGCCCTGGTCACCACCGAGCTCGCCACCAACGCGCTGAAGTACGGGGTCCAGCCCGGGGTCGTGCGCCTGCACCGCCTGGCGGCGGGCTGGCTGGTCGACGTCGCGGACGGGCGCGCGGACCAGGCCCCCCGGCCGCAGGCGCCGGTGCCGGGCCGGCCGGGCGGCAACGGTCTGCTGATCGTCTCGATGCTGTCGGTGCGGTGGGGCTGGTACGTCGACTCCAACAGCACGCCCCGCAAGCACGTCTGGGCGGAGCTCGCCGACTCCTGACCCAGGGCCCTGCCCTCCTCGCGCGGGATGTTGCCGCTGCGCATCCAGTCGCGCCGAGCGACGTGACGTTCGGTGCGTGTCACCGCTGCGGAACGAGGCGACGCGCCGGTGGCACCCATTCCGGCGCCGGCCACGAGACCGAACTCACCCAGGGATCCGCCGCCGCGCGCCGGCCATCTCCACATCGGGGCCGCTTCGCCGTCCATATGATGCCGGGACAGGATCGGAAGGGGCTGGAGTGCAGCGGATCGTCGGTGTCGAGCGCGACTACGCGTGGGGTTCCCACGACGCCATCCCCGGCCTGCTGGGCGCGGAGCCCGGCGGCGGCCCCGTCGCGGAGCTCTGGTTCGGCGCCCATCCGGACGGCCCCGCGCGCCTGGAGGCCGTCTTCGGCGACGCCGGCCCGGACCTGCTCACCCACATCGCGGCCGACCCCGTCGGCGCGCTCGGCGACGACGTCGTCTCGCGCTTCGGGCCCCAGCTGCCGTACCTGCTCAAGCTGATCGCCCCCGCGAAGCCGCTCTCGCTGCAGGTCCACCCGAGCCTCGAGCGCGCCCGGGAGCGCTTCGCCGCGGAGTCGGCGGCCGGCATCGCGCTGGACGACCCGACCCGCAACTACCGCGATCCCAATCACAAGCCCGAGCTCGTCTTCGCGCTGACCACCTTCCGGGCGATGTGCGGCTTCCGCGCCCCGCGCCGTGCCGCCGAGCTGCTGGCGGACCTCGACACGCCGCTCGCGCAGAGCCTGCACGCCACGCTTCGCGCGGACCCGACGGCGGAGGGCGTCAGGGCCGCGTTCACCTGGCTCCTCGACAGCGAGACCCGCCCCTCCCACGACGCCGTCCAGGAGCTGGCGGCGGCCTGCGCACGCCGGCTCGCCGACGGATCGCCGTCGCCCCGCGCGGACAACACCGTGGTCAGGCTCGCCGAGGCCTACCCGGGCGACCCGGGCGTCGTCGTCTCGCTCCTGCTCAACCCCGTCACGCTGCAGCCGGGCGACGCGCTGTTCGTGCCGGCCGGCGGGGTTCACGTGTACCTCGCGGGCCTGGGCGTGGAGCTCATGGCGGCGTCGGACAACGTGCTGCGCGCGGGCCTGACGCCCAAGCACGTCGACGTCCCCGAGATGCTCGAGTGCGTCGACTACGTCGCCGCGCCGCCCATCCGCATCGCCCCGGAGGTCTTCCACGGCGCCACCCGCGTCTTCTACGCCCCGGTCGACGACTTCGAGCTCGCCGTCACCGCGCTCACCGACGTCAACGGCGGCCCCTCCCACCCCCTGCCCGGCCGCGGCCCGCGGGTGCTGCTGTGCCTGGACGGGCGGATCGAGGTGACCTCGGAGACCGACTCGGCGGTGCTCGAGCGCGGCGAGGCCTACTTCGTCCGCGCCGACGAGGGTGCGCTGCGCGGGCGGGGCACCGGCACCCTCGTGCAGGCGGACGTGCCGTAGGGTCCTACGCCGTCTCGCTCCCGTGCCGGGCCTCCTGCGCGCCGAGCGCCGCCCGGGCGTGGTCCCGCTCCTCGCGCTCGTGCTGGGCGGACCGTTCACGGGGTCCCTCCACCACGAGGTGAGGCCGGTTGCGCAGCGAGTAGTGCACGGTCACGTGCCAGGACCGCTTCGCCCACAGCGCAGCGACGACGGCGACCATCACCGACGCGATCGCCCCCACCCCCACGGACCACCGGGGGCCCCACGCCTCGGCCACCCAGCCCACGATCGGCGAGCCGATCGGCGTCGTCCCCAGGAAGACCATCATGTACAGGCTCATCACCCGGCCGCGCATGGCGGGCTCGGTGGACATCTGCACCGTGGTGTTCGCCGCCGTCATCATCGTCAGGGAGAAGAACCCGACCGGGATGCACAGCAGGGCGTACAGCTCGTAGGTCGGCACGAGCGCCTGGACGCCCGTCGTGACGCCGAACGCCAGCGCTGCCGCGATCACCAGCCCCACCCGCGGGTTCTTCCGCCGGGCCGCCATCAGCGCGCCGGTGAGCGAGCCGATCGCCAGGATAGAGCCGAGGACCCCGTACTGCCCCGCGCCGAGGCCGAACTCCTCACGTGCCATGACCGCAGAGGTCAGCTGGAAGTTCAGGCCGAACGCCCCCACCACGCCGACCACCACGAGGATGGTCAGGATGTCGGAGCGACGGCGGACGTACTCGATGCCCTCGCGCACCTGTCCCTTCCCCCGCCGGGTGTGCGGCATCGGGTGCAGCTCCCGGGTGCGCATGAGGGTGAGGGAGAAGATCGTCGCCCCGAACGAGACGGCGTTGATGACGAAGACCCAGCCCGGCCCGACCGCGGCGATGAGCAGGCCGGCCACACCCGGCCCGATGAGCCGGGCGGCGTTGAAGGAGGTGGAGTTCAGCCCGACGGCGTTCGGCAGGTCGGCGGCGGGGACCATCTCGGCCACGAAGGTCTGGCGCACGGGCGAGTCCAGCGCCGCCGCCACGCCCAGCAGGAACGCGAAGATGTAGACGTGCCACAGCTGTGCGGCGTCGGCGAGGACCAGCGCGCCCAGGGCGGCGGCGAGCACGCCCATCGACCCCTGGGTGGCGATGAGCATCTTGCGCCGGTTCAGGCGGTCGGCGAGCAGCCCGGCGTACGGGCTGAGCAGGAGCATCGGCAGGAACTGCAGGCCGGTGACGATGCCGACGTCCACCCCTGACCCGTTGGGGAGGATGGCCAGCACGAGCCAGTCCTGGGCGACGCGCTGCATCCACGTGCCGATGTTGGCGACCAGGGCGCCGACGAACCACAGCCGGTAGTTGAAGTACCGGAGGGAGTAGAAGGTGCGACTCATTCCTCCACCATCCTTCGCAGAATCGTGGCGGCCTCTCCCACCACCTGCCGCTCGGCGGGGGTGAGCTTGGCCAGGCGCTTGTCGAGCCAGGCGTTGCGGCGCCGCTTGATCTCCTTGACCAGCTCGTTGCCGGCGTCGGTCGTGGTCACGACGACGCAGCGCCTGTCGGCCGGGTCGCTGCCGCGGGTGACCAGGCCGCGTTCCTCCAGGGAGGCGATCGTGCGCGTCATGGAGGGCCGCTGGACGTGGTCGTGCTCGGCAAGCTTGCCGGCCGTCATCGGGCCGAGGTGGTAGAGCGCCGACAGCACGGAGTGCTGCGCCTCGGTGACCTCGAGTGTCGACTCCGTGCGCAGCCGGCGCGAGAGTCGCAGCACGGCGATGCGCAGGTTCGTCGCCAGATCGGGGCGACGGTCGGGGCGGAGGTTCGGCGCGGTGTTGTTCATACGATCAGTTACTCTAAGTCATTAGCAATGCTAATTACCAGTCCTAACCGGGTGAGATCGCGCACCCGCCCCTCGCTTCCGGGTGGATACTCGGGTGAGCAGGACCCGTCGGGCCTCTGCACCCGACGGTCCGGCGGAGAGGAGAGCGCGATGGCACCGCCCCGCCGCTCCCCCGAGCGACCGAGCCGGAACGACGTGCTCTGGGTCGTCGTCGCCGTCGTCTTCCTGCTGGTCGCGGCGGCGCTGACAGTCGTGATCCTGCGGGACGCCCGGCCCTCCGGCGGCCTCGGTGGGGACAGCGGCTCCGTGACGACGGCGCAGCTCGTCGGCGCCCGGGACGCCTGACCCCTTCCGCAGCCCGCCACCCGGCGGAAGGGGCGGAGGCGGCCTCGAACGCGGCCGCCTTCCACCGCGACGGAGAGCGTGGCGCCCGAGGACGCCCTCGCACGAACCGCGGAGAGCACCTCGCCCGACGCAGCTACCCAGGCGCCCGCCCGGCCCGGCGTGGTGCCGGTGGCCAGCAGATCGCGTCATGCGCAAAACAATGCCCCGTGGCGCACCACCCAGCTGGCGACCGAGCGAGGGCGGCAGATTATGGCCGGGACAACTCTGAGACGGGAAGGGCCTTGCCGTTTTACGCAAAACCCAGTTCAGTGACCCGCACTACTACGTGAGAGGGACCGACGATGACCCCCAGGACGCGGCGAGCGACGCAGGCCGATGTCGCACGTCTTGCCGGCGTCAGCCAGACGACGGTGTCGATGGTGCTCACCGGCACCGGCACTGCGCAGCGCCGCGTGAGCCAGGAGGTGCGTGACCGCGTCCTCCGGGCGATCGAGGTCACCGGCTACGCAGCGAATCCCTTCGCGCAACGGCTAGCGGGAGGGCGGGCGTCGATCGTGGGGGTCTACACCTACGAGTCGGTGTTCCCCCACGACGCCAGCGACTTCTACCACCCGTTCCTCGAAGGCGTGGAGAACGAGGCGGAACGCACCGGCGTGGACCTGCTGATGTTCACGTCCATGTCCGGGTCCTCCGCCGCGCCGGGCGCGGGGCGACCGCTGCTCACCTCCGGCGGTGTCGGCCGCCTGCGCGTGGCTGACGGCTGCGTGCTTCTCGGCCGGCACAGCCACCAGGAGGACCTCGCCGAGCTGCTGCGCCAGGACTTCCCGTTCGCGATGGTCGGGCGCCGGGAGACCCCGGGCGGCCGGGTGCCGTACGCAGGTGCCGCCTACGACGTCGCCACCGCCGAGCTGGTGGAACTCCTGCTCTCGAGCGGGCACCGCCGCATCGCACTGATCAACGAGTTCGTCGGCCACGAGTCCATCGAGGACCGCGCCCGCGGCTACCGCCGCGCGATGGTGCGTGCCGGCCTGCAGCCGGTCACCTTCGACGAACCTGACCTCAGCTCCGGCGAGCTGCTCGACGCCCTGCGCGCAGGCGGCGTCACCGCCGCCGTCGTCTCCTCCGACCTCGCGGCGCCTCTGCGTCGCGCCGCCCTCGCGAGGGGCCTGACCATCCCGGGTGACCTGTCGATCGCCAGACTCGGCGACCCCGAGCACGCCGAGCCCGAGGAGATCGACTGGACGGGATTCCTCATCCCCCGGCGACAGATGGGCGCCGAGGCGCTGCGCATCGTCCTGCGACAGCTGACGCCCCTCGAGGGGGACGACGACCTGCAGGTCCAGATCCCCTGCACGGTGGTCACCGGCTCCACCGTGGCGCCCTATCACCAGGCGGCCGGTCAACCGCCGGCACCACACTCTTCGGCCGACCGGCCGGCACCCAGCGGAAAGGCATGAGCGTGCAGGAAGCACACACCCAGGTCCTCGTCGTCGGCGGCGGGCTCGGCGGCGTCGCCGCTGCGCTGGCCGCGGCCCGGCACGGCGCCTCGGTCATCCTCACCGAGGAGTTCGACTGGCTCGGCGGGCAGCTGACGTCCCAGGCGGTCCCCCCGGACGAGCACCCCTGGATCGAGGACTTCGGCTGCACGGCCAGCTACCGACAGCTCCGGGACGGCATCAGGGACTACTACCGGCGCAACTACCCGCTCACGGAGGCCGCGGCGGCGAAGCGGGATCTCAACCCGGGCGCCGGCTGGGTGAGCAAGCTCTGCACCGAGCCCCGCGTCGGCGTCGCCGTCATCGACGAGATGCTCGCCCCCTTCCGCTCGGGCGGGCGGATCCGCGTCCTCCAGCCCGTCCGACCGATAGACGCCACGACCGAGGACGGCACCGTCCGCGCCGTCGTCCTCGAGGACGTCCGCAGCGGCGAACGGACCACTGTCACCGCCGACTACGTCATCGACGCGACCGAGACCGGCGACCTGCTCCCGCTGACCGGCACGGACTACGTCACCGGCTTCGAGTCGGCCGCCGAGACCGGCGAGCCCAGCGCCCCGCCCGAGGCGCAGCCGGACAACATCCAGGCGGTCAGCGTGTGCTTCGCCGTCGAGCACGTCGAGGGCGACCACACCATCGACCGGCCCGAGCAGTACGACTACTGGCGGGGCGTCGCACCCGACTTCTGGGGCGGCAACCTCGTCAGCTGGAAGGCGCCTCACCCGCGCACGCTGGAGATCGTCGAGCGGGTCTTCGAGCCGAACCCCGGCGACGACGCCCTCGCGGTCGTCGCCGACCAGAGCCTCAACCCCGGCGACGGCAACCTGTGGACCTTCCGCCGCATCGCGGCCAGGGACCTGTTCGAGCCCGGCACCTACGCCAGCGACATCACCCTCGTGAACTGGCCGAGCATCGACTACTTCGACGAGAAGGTCATCGACGTCCCCCACGACGTCGCGGCCGCGCGCCTCCATGACGCCAAGCAGCTCAGCCTCTCGATGCTCTACTGGATGCAGACCGAGGCGCCCCGCCCCGACGGCGGCACCGGCTGGCCTGGGCTGCGTCTGCGACCGGACGTGATGGGCACCGCCGACGGCCTCGCCATGGCGCCCTACCACCGCGAGGGCCGACGCATCCGTGCGCTGGAGACCATCCGGGAGCAGGACGTCTCCCTCGCCGCCAACGGCGAGAACGGCGCGCGCCGCTACACCGACAGCGTCGGCGTCGGCATGTACCGCATCGACCTGCACCCCTCGACCGGCGGCGACAACTACATCGACGTCGGCGCGGAGCCCTTCGAGATCCCGCTCGGCGCCCTCATCCCCCGGTCCACGTCCAACCTGCTGGCCGGGTGCAAGAACATCGGCACCACGCACATCACGAACGGCTGCTACCGCCTGCACCCCGTGGAGTGGAACGTCGGCGAGGTCGCCGGCGTGCTCGCCGCCGAGTGCCTCAGGACCGGCACCACACCGCACCAGGTGCACGCCGACCCCACGCTCGTCGCCGACCTGCAGTCCGCCCTCGTCGCCGACGGCGTCGAGCTGCACTGGCCGGACGGCGTCTATGGCTACTGACGCCACCGACCCCCGCAAGTCCCCGCGCTCAGCCGGCCGCGCCGCGGCCGGACGCACCCCCCGAAGAGGAGTCTCCATGGTTCACCGCAGATCCGTCCCAGCCCTCGCCCTGCTCCTGCTCGGGGCCGGCACGCTCGCCGCCTGCTCCGGCGGAGGCTCCGACGACGCCTCCGCCGAGCCGGCCGCCGACGGTCCCGTCGACCTGCGCATGACGGTCTGGACGGCCGACGAGTCCCAGCTCGCCCTGTTCGACGAGATCGCGGCCGAGTACGTCGAGGAGAACCCCGACCTCGTCTCCTCGGTGACCTTCGAGCCCGTCCCGTTCGAGGACTACACCACCACCCTGACGACGCAGCTGGCCGGCGGCAACACCCCGGACCTGGCCTGGATCTTCGAGTCCAACGCCCCCGAGTTCGTCTCCTCCGGCGCGCTGGCCGACATCAAGCCGGCCCTCGAGGGCACCGACGGCTACGAGTTCGACGACATCCTTCCCACGGCGCTGGACCTGTGGTCCGCCGAGGACGGGCTGTACGCCTACCCGTTCTCCAACTCCCCCTTCGTCATGTTCGTCAACACCGACCGCATCGCCGAGTCCGGCCAGCCGAACCCGGCCGACCTCGTCGCCGACGGCGGGTGGAACTACGACGCCGCCCGCGACATCGCCGCCGCCTCCACCGAGAAGCTGGGCGGGTCCGGCCTGATCGTCCGCGACTTCAACTACAGCATCTGGGAGAACCTCGCCACGATCTGGGGCGGCTGGGGCGCCGCCCCCTGGTCGGAGGACGGCACGCAGTGCACGTTCACCGAGCCGGAGATGGTCGAGGCGATGACCTGGATCCACGACGCCACGTTCGGCGACGGCGCCATCCCCGGCCCGGGCACCAGCGCCGACTTCTTCGCCGGCGACGTCACCATGACCATCACCCAGATCTCCCGCGCCTCCTCCCTCGACGGCAGCTTCCAGTGGGACGTCGTCCCGCTCCCCGAGGGACCCGCGGGCAAGCAGAACATCATCGGGCAGGCGGGCATCGGCGTCTTCGAGAACGGCGACAACCCGGAGATCGCCGCCGACTTCCTCGCACACTTCACGTCCCCGGAGAGCGCGGAGAAGCTGGCCACCTACTTCCCGCCGCCGCGCGAGTCGCTGCTCAACGCCGAGACCCTCGGCACCGCCAACCCGCTGCTGAGCGAGGAGCAGCTGGAGTCCGTCGTCGTCGAGGGCATCACGGACGCCACCACGAAGCCCGCGCACGCGAACTTCGCCCAGCTGCAGACCACGGTCCGCGGTGAGCTGGACGCGCTGTGGACCGAGGGCGCCGACGTCGAGGCCGTCCTCAACGACGTGTGCGCCGCGGCCGAGCCGCTGCTGCAGGACTGATCGATGGCGGTCCTGGCCACCAGCCCCCGGGCGGACCGGCGTGAGCGCCGGTCCGCCTGGCGGCGCCGCGACGCCGCGACGGGCTACCTCTTCGCGGCCCCCGCGGTGCTCGGTTCCCTCGCCTTCGTCATCGCGCCGCTGATCGCGGTGATCTGGTACAGCCTCCACGAGTGGAACGTCCTGGCCGCGACGTTCACCTTCGAGGGCGCGGCGAACTACGAGCGCATGCTGGCCGACGAGGCGTTGCACGACTCGCTCGTCGCGAGCGCGTGGTTCTCGCTCGGCCTGGTGATCCTGAACATCTCGCTGGCGCTCGCGCTGGCCGTGCTGCTGAACCAGAAGCTGCCGGGCACCACGGTCTTCCGTGTGGCGTTCTTCTCCCCCGTGGTCGTCTCCCTCGTGGCGTGGACGATCGTCTGGGGCTTCCTCCTCCAGGTCGACGGCGGCATCAACTCGTTCCTCGCCGGCCTGGGCCTCGACGGCCCGAACTGGCTGCGCAACAACGTCACGGCGATGGTCGCCGTCGTCGTGGTCCAGGTCTTCAAGAACGTGGGCCTGAACATGATCCTGTTCCTCTCCGCCCTGCAGGGGGTGCCGGAGGAGATCCAGGAGGCGGCCAAGCTCGACGGCGCGGGCGCGTGGCGCCGGTTCTGGTCCATCACCATGCCGATGATCAGCCCGACGATCCTGCTGGTCTCGATCCTCACGGTGGTGGGCTCGCTCGAGACCTTCGCCCTCATCGACGTCCTCACCCAGGGCGGCCCCGGGAACTCGACCACCGTGCTCGTGTACTACCTCTACCGCCAGGCGTTCGAGTTCAACGAGTTCGGCTACGCCAGCGCCATCGCGGTGCTGCTGTTCGCCATCGTCCTCGCCCTGACGCTCGTGCAGTGGCAGACCAGAAAGCGGTGGGTGTTCCATGAGGTCTGACCAGCTGCCGGCCCCGGCCGCCACGACGGCGGAGCGCCAGGCCTCCCCCACGACGGCGCCCGCCCCCGCGCCGCGCCGTCGCCGGACGCGCCGCCCCGCGCTGGCCCGGTGGGGGCTCGTCCTGCTCATGGCGGTCCTGGCGGTGCCGTTCGTCTTCCCCACCTGGTGGATGGCGACGTCGTCGATGAAGACCACCAGCGAGATCCTGCGGGTCCCGCCGACCATCTGGCCGGACGCGCCGTCGCTCGAGCCGTACGCGCAGGTCTTCACGCTGCAGCCCTTTGCCCAGCAGTACTGGAACTCGCTGTACATCGCGGCCCTGGTCACGGTCGGCACGATCTTCGTGGCGTCCCTGGCCGGCTACGCCTTCGCGCGGATCCAGTTCCCGGGCGCGAACCTGCTGTTCATCGTGGTCCTCGTGGGGCTGCTGATCCCGTCGGAGGTGACCATCGTGCCGCTCTTCCGCATGGTCAACTCGCTGGGGCTGATCGACACGCACTGGCCGCTGATCGTCATCCCGATCCTGGGCGCGCCGAGCGTGCTGGCCACGTTCATCATGAGGCAGTTCTTCCTCGGGCTCCCCCACGAGCTCGAGGAGGCGGGCCGCATGGACGGGCTCACCCGGTGGGGCATCTTCTGGAAGATCGCCTTCCCGCTGGCCCGGCCGGCCGTCGCCGCCGTCGCCATCTTCACGTTCCTGAAGTCGTGGAACATGTACCTCGAGCCGATCGTCTACCTCTCCAGCCGCGAGAACTTCACCCTCCCCCAGGCACTGACGCAGTACGTCGACGCCTACGGCGGCCCGATCTGGAACGTCCAGCTCGCGGCGACCACCCTGACGGTGATCCCCGTGCTCGTGGTGTTCGTGTTCGCTCAGCGCCAGTTCATCCAGGGTCTCGCGCAGACCGGGCTGAAGGGGTGATGCGAAGAACCGCACCCGCGCCGGCCTCGTGAGCGACGATCCCGCTCACCGCCCTTCTCTCCGCCCCCTCCGCGGACCACCCGCCACCCGACACCGAGCACAGCCGGCGCCGAGCGGGCGCCCGCGTGCCCGGGGACAGGAGACCCGCATGCGCACCATCGCTGCACTGCTCGGGGCCGCCGGCCTCGTGACCACCTCCCTCGCGGGCGTCGCGCCCGACGCCGGCGCCCTGCCGCCCCAGGCCGGACCCCCACCCTCGCTGGGGCAGATCGCTGTCGTCCCGCTGGACGACAGGCCCTTCCCCGCCGTCACCCCGGTGGAGATCGCCGCCGCGGGCGGCCACACCGCCCTGACCCCGCAGACCGACCTGCTCGGGGAGTTCTTTACGTACGGCGACGCCGACGCGGTCGGCGAGTGGTGGTCGACGACGGCGGCCGAGGCGGACGCCTCCGTCGTCGCCCTCCCGATGCTGGCCTACGGGGGCCTGGTGGCCTCCCGCACCTGCGCGACCGACCTCGGCACGGCCCGCGAGCGCCTCGAGGTCCTGGAGGACGTCAAGGCCGCCGACCCGGAGCACCCGGTGTACGCGTTCGACGTCATCCAGCGCCTGACCATCGAACCCACCAGCGGGTACCCGGGCATGTACTCCGGCCCCGTTCGCCGGTGGGCCGAGCTCATGGACCAGGTGGAGAACCTCGGCCGCGAGGACCTGCGGCCGGCGTACGAGGAGGTCGCCGCCGAGATCCCGCAGGAGATCAAGGACGACTACCTCTGCGCCCGTGCGCGCAACCACCAGATCAACCAGGACATGGTCCGCGCCGCCGCCGCGGGAACGATCGACTTCCTCGTCCTCGGCCAGGACGACGCCAGCGCGTTCGGCCCCCACCGTGCGGAGAAGGAGGCGCTCGTCGCGCTCGTCGCCGAGCTCGGCGTCGGCGACCGGGTCAAGATCTACCCCGGTGCGGACGTGCTCGGGGCGTTACTGACCGCCAAGCACGTCGTCGAGCGCCTGGACGTCACGCCGACGGTCGACGTGGAGTGGTCACGCACCCCTGGAGACGACTGGGTGGCGCCGTACCAGGACATCCCGTACGGCCAGCTGGTCGACGAGTACATCACCACGCTGGGCGCGGAGCGGTCGGACGCGCCTGACGCTGACGTCCTGCTGCTGGCCAACACCTCCGGTGCCGGCTCCCTCGAGCCGTTCGTCGACCGCGCGCACGAGGCCGTCGCCCACGGACGCCTGGTCGCGATCGGCGACGACGCCGTGGCCGGCGTGGTCGACCCCGAGCTGCGCGACCTGCTCGCGCCGCGGATCGACCTGGCCGAGCTCGGCGCCTGGTCGGGCTGGAACGTGGGCATCTCGCTCTCGCAGTCGGTGGTCCGCGCGGCACTGCTCGAGGCCAGCCGGCAGGCACCGCTGCTCGCCGGTAGCGCCGACACCAACGGCGCACCGGTGCTCGGCGCGCGACGGGCTCTGCTCACCTCGGCGGCCGAGGCCCACCAACGGCTGCTCTTCGAGGAGCTGGTCCACACCGACCTCTACCGCAACCACGTGCGCACCGCGGTGCGGGACTACGCCGTCGCCGAGGGGGACGACCCGCAGCACATGACGACCGCGCTCGACGGCGCCAACACCCTGGCCGTCACCCGCACCGAGCCGCTCGCACGCGAGCTGTTCGCCGAGGAGTTTGCCGGGGTGCCCATGCGGCTGGGCGACGACGGCCGCGGCGAGCGCACCGCCGTCGTCTCCTCGCTCGACTCTCTCGAGCTGTCCCTCGGCTGGCCTCGCTACCAGGAGCTGGACGTCTTCCCCGGGATCACCGTCGTCGACGAGCCGCCCGCCGCCCCTGTCTCCGTGGCGCTTCTGCCCTGGGCCACCGACGTCCGGCCGGAGGCCGCCGTCACCCTCGACCTCACGGCCGTGCTGCGAAACGACACGGCGGGGCCGGCCGGGGTCACCCTCGCCGTGCGCGCCCCCGAGGGTTGGGTGACGCCGGAGCCGCTCGCGGTCTCGCTCGCTCCCTTCGAGGTACGCGACGTCAAGCTCACGGTGACGACGGCGGCTCTGGCCCCGGAGGCGTCCGGCACCGTCGCGGCGGTGGTCACCTCGGCCGACGGCACGAGCGTCGAGGCTGCCAGCACCGTCACCGCCGCGTGGCGCAATGTGGCCCTGGCGTCCTCCGGAGCCACCGTCCGGGCGTCGGGCTGGTGGAGCCAGTACGCACCGGAGCGGGCGATCGACGGGAACACCACCAGCGCCGCCAGCCGGTGGATCACCGACCCCGCGGCGGCGCACTGGCTCGAGGTCGCCTTCGCCAGGCCCGAGCCGGTGGACACCGTCCAGCTGCACCAGTACGGCGGCTATCTCCTCGAGGACTACACCGTCTCGGCCCTCGTGGACGGGGAGTGGCGCGTGGTCGGTGAGGTGGTCGCGAACACGGAGGTCGCACCCCTGCACCGTTTCGACGCCGTGGAGGCGACCGCCCTGCGCCTCGACGTCACCGGGAGCCGGGACGACCGCGTCCGCCTCTACGAGGTCGAGGTGACCTGCCGCGCCAGCACGCTCTGCGACTGACCTCTCCCCCGGTGCGCCGCCGGAGCGGCGCACCGGGGCCCTCGTCAACCACGAGCCAGCCCCTCCCCAGAAGAGAAGGAACTCCTCGATGAGCGAGCCAAGAACGTCGATCTCCCGGAGCCTCACGCTCCTCGCATCCGCCTGCCTCGCGCTGCCCGCGACGGCTGCCGCCGCGGCCCCACCGCCGGACGACGGCGCCGAGCTGGCGCTCGTCCCGCTGGACGACCGCCCCGCGAACCTGTACTTCCCGACGATGACGGCGGCCTCGGCCGGCGTCGAGACGGTCTTCCCGCCGTCAGACCTCATCGGGACGTTCACCACGCCCGGTGATGGTGACGCCGTCGGCGACTGGCTGCTGGAGCAGGAGGACGCCGACGGGTACGTCGTCTCCGTCAGCATGCTCGCGTACGGCGGGCTGATCGCCTCACGGACGGGGACCGCCGCCACGGAGGCGGAGGCGCGCGAGCGCGTCGCGGTGCTGCGCGAGCTGCGTGCGGAGAACCCTGGCACGCCGATCTTCGTCTACGACACGATCCAGCGGCTCGCGCTCTCCGCGCTCGGGGAGAACGCCGAGCTCTACTACACGCTCATCCAGCGCTGGGCGATCCTCACGGACCGCGTGGAGAACCTCGGCCACGAGGAGCTACGCGCGGAGCTGGACTCGGTGCGCGCACAGATCCCGGACGAGATCCTCGAGGACTACCTCGCCGCCCGGGAACGCAACCACCAGATCAACCGGCTGCTGATCGAGTGGGCGGCGGACGGCGTCGTCGACCACCTCATCCTCGCCCAGGACGACGCCGCCCCCTACGGTCTGCACCGCGCCGAGCGGGAGGAGCTCAAGACCCTCGTCGCCGAACTCGGTGTCGAGGGCCGCGTCCAGATCTTCCCCGGAGCCGACGAGGTGGACGCGACGCTGGTCAGCCGGTTCGTGCAGGAGCGCAACGGCACCCGGCCGACCGTGGCGGTGGAGTACTCGGGCATCGACGGGTCCCGGTGGACGGCCCCGTTCGAGGACACCACGTCCGACGAGAACATCGAGCGGCACGTCCTCGCGGCGGGCGGCGCGATGGCGACGGCGGCGCCGGACATCCACCTGCTCGTCAACACGCCGTCGGCCTCCGCCGGCGAGCGCGCGGCCGACCTGGACTCCTTCGTCGCGCGGATCGACGAGCTGGAGGAGCGCGGCGAGGACGTGATCGTCCTCGACGCCGTGGAGGTCAACCGCGCCGACCACGCCCTCATCGAGCGGTTGGAGGCGCAGGTCGACCTGCCCGGGCTGCTCTCCTACTCCGGCTGGAACACCGCGGGCAACGCGCTCGGGATCTCCACCGGTCACGGGTTCGCGCGATGGTCCTACCTTGCGAGCGGTACCCGCGGCTCCGGTGTGCCCGCGGCGCTCGACCCCGCCCAGGCGCACGCGAGCTACCTGCTGCACCGGTTCGTGCTGGACGACCGCTGGAAGAACGACGTCCAGCCGGCCGCGTACGCGGAGGCGCGGTCGCAGGGCTGGAACGTCTTCGGGCTCGCGGAGGACCAGGCGGTGACGATGGAGGGCTTCGTCGCCGAGCGGCTCGCCCCGCTGACGGCGGACTTCCACGCGGACCACTTCGCCGGTCACGAGGTCGTCGTCGCACGCCGTGGCGCCCAGACCCATACCGCCACGATCGGCGAGCTCACGTCGACGCACATCGCGCTGCCGTGGCCGCGCCTGTTCGAGACGGAGCTCGAGCCCGAGGTCGCGCTGACCTGGCCCACCACGTCGGACCGGTAGTCCGCCCGCACGAAGGCCCCGACCACGCGGTCGGGGCCTTCCTCGTCGTCGGCGGTCATCCCGGCCACAACCTGCCATGTCCCTTTCCGGCCGCCCGGATCCGTAGCGCCTTGCCCTTTCATGGGAAGAAGATGACCAGCACCCGGGGGCCGGGGCGCGGCACGAACGGCCCCGCCAACCCCCGGGGCCAAACCGCCGAACCGCTCGGCGTCGTTCGACATCCTGGGGGAACCACGTGAAGAAGGCTGCATCCGCCGTCGCCCTGCTCGGCTCGCTCGCGCTCGGCGCGAGTCTCTCCGCGCCGGCGCTGGCCGGCGAGGGGCCGAGCTACGGCGGGAACGAGACGGTCAACACCTCGATCCTCGCCACGTACGACGAGCTGGTGACCTTCCTGAAGGACCAGGACGCCCGGCAGGACGCCATGACGCTCGAGGTGATCGGGCAGACCGTCAAGGGGCGCGACATCCACCTCGTGAAGTACCTGACCGACCCGGACAACCCGACGGTCCTGTACATCACCCAGCAGCACGGCAACGAGCAGCTCACCACCGAGGCGACGATGGAGTTCATCAGGTCGCTCGGCACCGGCAAGAACGCCGGCCTGCTCGAGGGCGTCAACATCCTCATCGTCCCGATGCTCAACGCCGACGGCGCGATGGGTGACGTCGACTTCTCCCTCGAGGACTACCTCGCCGCGGGCGACCGCCACCTCACCCGGTACAACGCCAACGAGATCGACCTGAACCGGGACCACGTGGCGCAGTCCCAGCCCGAGACCCAGGCGCTGCACTCGCGCGTGCTGGCCGCCCACGACATCGACTACGCCGTCGACCTGCACCACCAGGGCACCGACCGCGAGGCCGACGGCAGGCTCGTCTCGGGCGCGATCCTCTACCCCACCAGCCCCAACGTCGACCCCGCGGTGGTCGAGGACTCCAAGCGGCTCGGCGCCGTCGTCCACGACGCCGTCAACTCCTACGGCTGGGGCCACGTCGCCCAGTACGACGTCGGCGGCAGCGCAGACACGATCGCCCGGAACGGCCTGGCCTCGCAGTACGACATCGCCACGCTGCTCTTCGAGATGCGCGGCATGTCCGACCACGAGGACCCCTCGCGGGTGCTCGGCCAGAAGAGCAACGGCTACCTGATCCGCCAGACCGTCGTGACGCTCGAGGCCACCGCCCGCGCGATCGCCGACGGCTCCATCGAGAACGCCGACGTCGCGGTCTGGGACACCATGCCCGTCCAGCAGTCGCGCGACTGAGGACGACGGCGGAGCTGCCGTTCCCGTAAAGGCCCCGGTGCGCAACGGCGCGCACCGGGGCCTCGCCATTCGGGCAAAACACCCGTCCACCAGCCGGCCGCAGGAATCAGGACGGTGTTTTCCCACTTTTTGGTGCCGATTTCCAGGTCACCGGGCCCGGAGAGCCAGTTGAATAGGGCTCGAGCCGCCACGCCGTCGCTGTCGACGGCGCCGTCTCGACCCCCTACGTTGACCCCCAGCACCAGGAGCACGTTGATGCGCACCAAGATCGCCGCTGCCATCTGCGGCGTCGCCGCCACCCTCGCGATGGCCGCACCCGCCGCCGCCGAGGGCGAGACCACCACCTACCGGCTGGGCGGCGCGAACCGTTACGAGACCGCCGTCGCCATCTCACAGTGGGCGTTCGAGCCGGGCCCCGGCGAGGAGATCCCCGTCACCGTCGCCTCGGGCGTCGACTTCCCCGACGCCCTGGCCGCCGGCCCGCTGGCCGCGGCCGAGGTGGGCCCCCTGCTCCTCGTGCCCAAGGACGGCGTCCTCCCGGCGTCGGTGAAGAGCGAGCTGTCGCGGCTGGACCCGCTGTGGATCAACGTCGCCGGCGGCGCCGGCGCGGTGAGCAGCCTGGTGGAGAGCCAGCTCAAGGACTACGACGACGTCTACCGTCTTGCCGGACGGGACAGGTACGAGACGGCCACCGAGCTCGCCTTCGAGGCGGGCGGCATCGACACCACCGTGTTCATCGCCACCGGCGCCTCGTTCCCGGACGCGCTCGGCGGCTCCGCCGCAGCCGGCCGCCTGGGCGGCACCCTCATGCTCACCCGGAGCACCTCCCTGCCGGAGTCCACCGCCTCGCTCCTCAAGTACGGGCAGCCCACCAAGGTCGTCGTCCTTGGCGGCACCGGCGTGATCAGCAACTCGGTGATCAGCCAGATCAAGTCGATCGTCCCGGGCGCCACGGTCCAGCGGTGGGCGGGCAACGACCGCTACGCGACGACGGCGGCAATCTCCAAGAACACCTACCCGCAGGGCTCGGACGTCGTGTACCTCGCCTCGGGCGCGGACTACCCGGACGCCCTCGCCGGCGCCCCGATCGCCGCACTCGACGGCGGACCCCTGCTGCTCACGCGCAAGGAGTGCGTCCCCGCCGCCACCAAGCAGGAGATCGCCCGCCTCGGCGCCACCGACGTCGTCGTGCTCGGCGGCACGGGCGTGGTGAGCAACAACGCCGCCAACCTGAGGTCGTGCTGACCTGAAGTCGTACTGAGCAGGTAGAGCTTCGGGGGACCGGTTCGCCGGTCGGCTTCGCTCTCAGTGCAGCCGCGGACCCGAGCACTGTGCACGGCAGGATCGGCAGGACGCGGCGGCCACCGGCGGGCTACCGCCCGTCGGGAGGCAGAAGGGCCGGAGGCAGGTGCCTCCGGCCCTTTGCCGCGACCGCACCCCGGCACCGTCGTGCCGGAGGGCGTTCAGGGGCTCAGCCCACCGGCTCCAGCCGGCGGGCCCGCGCTCGAGCACGCGCGCCGTCGATCACGAGCACGAGCAACGACCCCCACACCAGCGCGAACCCCACCCACCGTGCGAGCGGCATGTCCTCGCGCAGCACCAGCACCGCGGAGACCAGCTGCAGCGCCGGGTTGAGGTACTGGAGGTTCCCCAGCAGGGACAGCGGCAGCCGGTTGGCGGCCGCCGCGAAGAGCAGCAGCGGGAACATCGTCACCGGGCCCGACAGCACCAGGAACAGGTCCGTGGCGTCGAGCCCGCCGACGGCGAAGGTGGCGGTCCCGGTCAACGACATCGTGACGATGACGACGGCGGCGAACGGCACGAGCAGCATCGACTCCACCGTCAGCCCGACGCTGGGGCTGACCCCGCGTCCGACCCGGTTCTTCACCAGGCTGTACAGACCGAACGCGATCGCGACCACGACCGAGATCCACGGGAACCTCCCGTACCCGACCGTGACCACCACGACCGCGACGGCCCCGACGCCGGCCGACACCCACTGCGCCGGTCGCAGGCGCTCCCGGTTGACCGTCACCGCGAGCAGGACCGTCACGAGCGGGCAGATGAAGTAGCCCAGCGCGACGTCCACGGCGCGGCTGGTCAGCGCACCGTAGGCGTAGAAGAACCACACGACGCCGATGAGCAGCGACGCCAGGGCGAGCAGGTTGCGGGAGCTCCGGTCGGCGAGCACCCGCAGCAGCTCTGTCCGCTGACGGGTGACGGCGACGATCACCAGCATCACCGTCGCGGCCCACACCACCCGGTGCGCGACGACCTCGAGGGCGTGGACGTCCCAGACCAGCAGGAGGTAGAGCGGGAAGAAGCCCCACGTGACGTAGCTGACGAGCGCCGCCGCCAGCCCGTCTCGCCGGTCCTTCGCCTCGATCGCGTCCATGCCGTCAGCGGGTCAGGACCGGTTCGGCCACCTTGAGGTCGAGCCGGTTCTGCGCCTGGGCCACGTGCCGCCCGGCGAGGCGCCCGGAGATCATCGCCCAGCCGATGTGCAGGCCGTGGTTGAGCAGCTGGAGCCCGCCCTGCCCGGTGGACCCGGCGGCCCACAGTCCGGGGACGACCTCCCCGTCCTCGGTGGTGACCCGCAGCTGGGTGTCCACCGCGAGACCGCCGTCGGCGAGGGTGACGTAGGCGTTCATCGGGCCGAGCGCGTAGAACGGCCCCTCGGTGATGCCGTCGCCGAGCCGCTCGCGGCCGAGCTCGGCGTCCGCGCCGGCACGCACCTGCTCGTTCCACCGCGCCACCGATGCCTTGAGCGCGGCGGGGTCGATCCCGAGGCTCTCCGCGAGCTCCTCGAGCGTGTCGGCCTGGTGGTAGACGTCCGGGCGGAACCGCTTGTAGTCCTGGACGTAGGCGTACGCCACGCCGGGGAAGGTCGAGACGGGGTTGGGCCAGGCGGAGAACTTCTTGGCGACCCGGGCGTCGAAGATCATGTAGCCCGTGTTGGCCTCCGTGGCCGCGACCGCGCGGGCCATGAGCTTGTCGGAGTCCTCGTTCGCCAGCCGCCGCCCGTCGGGGCCGACCAGGATCGCGCCCGCCGCGTACATGGTGTTGTTCGGGCCGATCCACGACGTCAGCGCCCCGCGGATCACGTAGGCGAGCAGGTTCTTCGGCAGCCGCTCGACCACCACCCGCATGAGCTTCGTCAGCCCGGGCACCGACGGCAGCATCTTGATCGGGTCGGGTCGGGTGGACGGAGCGAAGCGGAGCCCCTCGTACAGGCGGTCCATCTGCATCATGACCCCGCCGGCCTCGGTGCCCAGGTAGAACCCGTCACCGGTGTTGTTCGGGTTCACCGGCGGCACCTTGGCCGCGGCCTCGCCGACGTACTTCGCCTTCAGCTCGGTGGAGGCCGAGTAGTCCCCGGTGGCCAGGATGACACCGCGGCGGCCGAAGTAGTTCTGCCCGTTCGCGGAGGCGCCGATGATCTCGCCCGCCGCGTTGCGCAGCAGGTTGTCCACCCGCATCGAGGTGTAGATGGCCACCCCGCGCTTGCGGCACTCGCGCAGCAGCGCCTCGCGGTAGGCCTTGGAGTTCGGCAGCACGTTGTGCATGCGCGGCTTCTCGTACGGCGGCTCCGGCGTCGGGCCGAGGAACTGCACCCCGATGCTGGAGAGCCACTCCACGGTCGGCCCGGCGTTCTCCGCCAGGATGCGGCGCAGCTCCTTGTTCTCCCGGGCCTCGAACTCCCCGTTGGCGACCTTCATGTCCTCCACGAACAGGTCGATGCTGTCGTTCACCCCCGCCCGGTACTGGTAGGAGGTGTTCGCCGCGGTGAAGGAACCCACCGACATGGCGGTCGACCCGCCCACCTCCGCGCACTTCTCCAGGATGATGACCGAGGCCCCCGACGTCGCCGCCGAGATCGCGGCGCTCATGCCGGACCCGCCGCCGCCGATGACCAGAACATCTGCCGTGTAGATCATGTGACTTCCTCGTCCTCGTGATGGGTGGTGGTGGGTCAGCGGAGCGCGCCGGCAAGGGCGGCGTCGGAACGGCCCTCCGCGGCGACGGAGCGGCCGTCTGCGACGCCGGAGCGGCCGCCGGCGGCGGAGTCCGCGGCCCGGGCCGCGGCGGAGGCGCCCGCCCAGCGGCCGGTGACGTAGCCGGGGGCGAGCCCGCCCGCGTAGCCGTAGTTCGACAGCCCGCCGATGTCGGCGCCCGCGGCGTAGAGGCCCGGGACCGGGCGGCCGTCGTGGTCGAGCGCCTCGCCGTCGGCGTTGGTGCGGATCCCGCCGAAGGTGAACGTGATGGACGGCTGGACCATGAGCGCGTAGAACGGGCCGGTCTGCGGCGCCCGCGCCCCGGGGGCGACCGGGACGCCGCGGGCCGCTCCCCCGCCCGCGGCCGCCACCTCGGTGTACCGCTCGAGGGTGGCGGCGAGGTTCTCGCGGTCGATGCCCCAGGAGGCGACGGCGTCCACGAGATCCTCGAGGGTGTCCGCGACGGCGTGGGTGGCGCCGGCCTCGACGGCCCCGGCGAACCGGTCGATGGTGCCCAGGCCGGGGAACGGCTCCTCGGTGCCCTCGGTGCGGCGGACGTGGTCGTCGAAGATCAGCACGCCGCGCGCCTCGGGCTGGAACGTGACCGCCTGGTTGAGCAGCTCGTCGCCCTGCGTCTCGTCGACGAACCGCTCGCCGCGCAGGTTCACGAAGACCGTCGAGCCGGAGTAGTACTGCGAGGACGGCAGGAAGTCCTGCGGCTCGAACCGGTTGACCGGGTAGCCGATGAGGTGGCCGTAGAACGTGCTCATCGCCGTCGTCCCCCCGGCCCCGGCGGCGCGGGCGAGGCGCAGCCCGTCGCCGACGCTGCCCGGGTTGGACCGCAGCAGCAGCCGGTCGGCGTTCGGCCCGACGTGCCGGGTCAGCTCGTCCCGCGCGCCCTGGAACCCGCCGGTCGTGAGGACGACGGCGGGGGCGTCGTAGCGGACCAGGCGCCCGTCGGCCTCGCACGCCACCACCCCGGTGACCTTCCGTCCGTCGTCGAGGAGCGCGACGACGGCGGTCCCGGTGCGGGCCTCCCCGCCCGCGGCGACGACCACGTCCCGGCACCAGGCCAGGATCGCCCGGATGTCGGTGGAGTAGCCGATGCCGAAGGTCATGATGTCCCGCTTGGGCTCGTCGGCCACCCTGACTCCCGAGGCACGCAGCTCGGCGAGGGCGGCCTCGTAGTCCTCGACCAGCCGGGTGCCGAGCGCGACGTCGCCCAGCGGGATGCGCCTCCGGTAGGCCTCGACGGTCGGCGCGGTCCAGAACATCCCGGCCGACAGGGCCGCCGACCCGCCGAAGGTCTCCTGCTTCTCCAGCAGGGCCACGCGGGCGCCCGCCCGGGCCGCGGTCATGGCCGCGGCCGAGCCGGACACGCCCGACCCGACGACGACGACGTCCGCGGTCCTGACCTCGTCGACCTTGTGATGGTGAGTCATTGCTTGTCTCCTTCGACAACGCGGGCCGGGGACGGCCCACGGTGATCGGGTGGGGTCAGATGCGCGTGAGCGCTGCGGTCAGGCGACGGGGACGCGGACGGCGGGGTTCGCGGCGGCGGGCTCGACGTCGGCGTCGAGCTCGTCGGACCCGAGCTCGTCGGCGACGTGCCGGGCGACGATGCCGCCGAATACGGCGCCCTTGCCCAGCGAGGTGCCCGTCATGTAGGCGGCGCCGTGGAAGCCGCCGGTGACCTCACCGACGGCGTACAGGCCCTCGATGACGTCCCCGTCGACGTCGACCACCCGGCCGGACGGGTCGATCGTCACCCCGCAGTACGTCGTCGTCATCAGCGACTTGGCCGGGTAGGCGTAGTACGGGGCCGTGTCGATGGGCAGCAGGTCGCCCTGCCCGTTGCACAGGTTGGTGCGCCCGACCTCGTCCGTGCCCTCCCCGGCGATCGCGGCGTTGTAGCGCGCCACGGTCTGCACCAGCGCGTCCGGGTCGATCCCGGCGGCCTCGGCGAGCTCCTCGATCGTCTCGGCCCGGAACACGTGGCCGATCTCCTCGAGGGTGTCGATGTCCTTGAGCGGGATGCCGCGGTGGGACTTCGCCCGGACCTTGGCGTCGAAGACCTCAAAGCCCAGGCCGCCCGGCTGGTCGAGCACCACGCGGCCCAGGGTCTTGTAGTCCAGGGACTCGTCGACGAACCGCTCGCCGTTCTTGTTCACGATGATCGCGCCCATGTAGTACGCGGTCAGCAACTCGTGGAACTCCTCCCCCGTCTCCGGGTGGGAGCCGTACGTCCCCGAGACGAACGACATGTCCGCCAGACCCGCGCCGAGCTTCCAGGCCATCTTCAGCCCGTCGCCGGTGTTGCCCTTCCCCCCGTAGGGGATGGCGGCCAGCTGCTCGGGGGCGAAGATCTTCAGCAGGTCGCTCCCGCGGGAGAACCCGCCGGTGGCCAGCACCACCCCGCCACGGCCCGTGTACAGCTCCTCGGTGCCGTCCGGGGCGGCCGCCACGACGCCGGTCACCCGACCGGACGGCTCGCGGACCAGCCGGACCGCGCGGCGCTCGAGCCGGGTCTGCCCCCCGGCCGCGGTGAAGTCCGCGTGCAGCCGGGCCAGGACCTCCTTGATGACGGAGTTGTGGCCGCGCCGGGCGGACATCCCCGAGCTGATCTCGACCTCACGGAACTCGACCCCGTGGTCCTTCAGCCACCGGTACGTCGTCTCCTGGTTGGCCAGGTAGGCCTCCAGCAGCGCCCGGTCGTTGAGGTGCTCCCCGGCCTCGAGCATGTCGCTCAGGAACAGCTCGGCCGAGTCCTCGATGCCCAGCTCGGCCTGCTCCGGCGTCCCGGAGAACGCGAACCAACCGCCGCTCATCGCGGACGAGCCGCCCAGCTTCTCCGTCTTCTCCAGCAGCACGACCCGCAGGCCGGCCTCCGCCGCCGTCGTCGCCGCCGACTGCCCGGCGATGCCGGACCCGACGACGACCAGGTCAAAGGTGTTCTCGGTGATGGACACGTGAATCTCGCTCTCATGGTCTGTGGTGGTCCGGCCGGGCGGGACCGTGGGGGTGCCCCGCCCGGCCGGGCGTCGGGGGCCGGCCGTGGAGCCGGCGAGGAGGTCAGCAGGTGAGCCAGCCGCCGTTGACGTCCAGGGACGTGCCGGTGATGTAGGAGGCCTGGTCGGAGACGAGGAAGGCGACGGCGTCGGCGATCTCCTCGGGCCGGGCGAACCGGCGCATCGGCACCTGGTCGAGCAGCGGGCCTTCGGGCGGCACCTCGCCCATCATCGGGGTCTGGACGAAGCCCGGGGCGACGCCGTTGACCCGGATCCGGTGGCCGGCCAGCTCGCGCGAGAGGCTGGCCGTGAGGTTCTGCAGGGCCGCCTTCGACGCCGCGTAGGCGACCGTCGAGGGCAGGTGCGGCGGGAAGACGGCGTCCGGCGCGCCGCCGGCGCCGAGCTTGGCGGTGATGGAGAGCAGGTTGACGATGCTCGCGGTGCCGTCGGTCGGCATGTGGCGGAACGCCTCCCGGATGAGGAAGAACGGGGCGCTGACGTTGACCGCCATCACCCGGTTCCACTCCTCGTCGCTCATCTCGAAGAAGGAGATCTTGCGACCGTCCCGCTTCGGGGAGATCCCCACGGCGTTGACGATGACGCCGATCGGCGCCTCGGCCGCCGCCACCTCGGCCAGCGAGCGGTTCACGGCGCTGTCGGTGAGGTCGCCGGCGAAGCCGCGGTGCTCGGCGCCGTCGACCCCGGGCAGGGTCGCGGCGGTGAGCTCGGCCGCGTCGGCGTCGGCGTCGGCCACGACGACGGCGTAGCCGGCCGAGGCGAGGCGGCGGCTGATGGCGCTGCCGATACCCCCGGCGCCGCCGGTGACGATCGCGGTCCGCGTGAGCGTCGCGGCGGCGGACGGGTCGGCGGTGATGGTGTGGGTGACGGTCATGTGTCTTCCTCAGTTCGCGGAGAACGCCGTGTCGGCGTCGGTGACGGTGACGGGCAGCGACCTGATCGGCGAGAACGTCGTCGGGTACATGATCTTGTTCGCCATCGTCATGATCATCGGTCGGATGACGGACAGGCACTGCTGCCACTGCTCGCTCTTCGCGAGCTCGGCGCGGCGGGCGCGCCGGTCCTCGAGGTCGTCGTAGGCCCAGAAGTGGTTGAGCTCGTTCTGGGTGCCGAACTCGGTGACGAAGTAGCCGAGGAACCCGCCCAGGATCGGCTTCTGGGCCGGCAGGCCGATGTTCTCGTAGGCGTCGAGGTACTCGGCCAGGCTGGCGCCGGTGTGCAGGACATAGGTGCGCTGCTCGACGATCATCGGGTCACCCCCGCCGGCACGGTGGGCGAGGCCCCCGGAACGGTGGCGCCGGCCTGCGGAACGGTGCCTCGGGCCGTCGCCCCGCCGGCCCTGGCGTCCTCGGCCCTCGTCTCCTCGGCCGTGAGGTACCGGCCGAAGCGGTGCGTGCCGCCCTCGAGCGTGCGCCCGTCGCCCATGAGGAGCATGTTGACGATGGCGGCGGCGATGGTGACGACCCAGAAGATCGTGATGGTGATGGTGCTGCCGCCGCTGAGCCCGGTCAGCCAGGAGGCGATGAACGGCGCGGGGGCGGCGAAGATGAGGTTGGCGCCGGTCAGGGCCAGGGCGGAGCCGGTGTAGCGCATGTGGGTGGGGAAGGCCTCGGCGAAGAGCGCACCCTGGCCGGCGTTGCCGAACTGGGCGGTGACGAGGGCGAAGGCGACCATCCCGAGCGTGAGCGGGAAGCTCCCCAGGTCCACGACGGCGAAGAACATGACGGCGGCGACCAGCGTGCCGATCGAGCCGACCATGAGGATCTTGCGGCGGCCGTAGACGTCGGCCAGGCGCCCGCCCCACCAGATCGCGATCACCGAGAGGAAGTTGGAGATCATGATGATCGTGAACGTCTGGCTCCGGGTGAAGCCGTGGGTGGTCAGGTAGCTGATGCCGAAGACCGAGACGATGTAGAAGGTCAGCACGATCGGCGAGAACGCCAGGATCAGCCGGAGCATCGTGGCCCAGTGGGTCCGGATGACCACGGCCGGGCTGGTCGTCTCCTGCGCGAGCTCCTTCATGCCCTCCTGGTAGACCGGCGTCTCCTCGACCTTCAGGCGGATGTAGATGCCGACGGCCACGAGCGCGATGCTCAGGAGGAACGGGACGCGCCAGCCCCAGGAGAGGAACGCCGCGTCGCTCAGCACGCCGGAGAGCACTGCGAGCAGGAGGTTGGCCGCCACCTGGCTGACCGGTGAGCCCATGGCCATCAGGGCGCCGTAGAACGCGCGGCGGTCCTCGGGGGCGTGCTCCATCGTCATCAGCTGGGCGCCCGTGGCCTCGCCGCCGAGGGCGAAGCCCTGGATGAACCGCATGACGACCAGCAGCAGCGGGGCGGCGAGCCCGATCGCCGAGTACGGCGGGAGCAAGCCGATGATCAGGGAGGCCACGCCCATGGAGATGAACGTGCTGAGCAGGACCTTCCGGCGGCCGATCCTGTCGCCGAGGTGGCCGAACACGATCCCGCCCAGCGGGCGGGCGAAGAAGCCGACGCCGAACGTGGCGAAGGAGGCGAGGATCCCCATCGCGGGGTCCATCTCGTTGAAGAACAGCGCCGGGAACACGGTGGCCGACATGGCGCCGTAGACGGCGAAGTCGAACCACTCGAGGGCGGACCCGAAGGTTCCGGAGACGACGGCGCGCTTGGCCTGGGGCGGGGCGGACGTCGTCGGG
The DNA here is from genome assembly GCF_039537705.1 of Georgenia daeguensis. Taxonomy (NCBI): domain Bacteria; kingdom Bacillati; phylum Actinomycetota; class Actinomycetes; order Allobogoriellales; family Allobogoriellaceae; genus Georgenia; species Georgenia daeguensis. Next base: position 91,702 of record NZ_BAABBA010000011.1, on the reverse strand, counting down.
CGCAGCGAGCGCTTGATACGCGGCGAGGCGGTCTGACTCATCGGTGACTCCTTCGTCGGACGATCAGCGGGGGACGGGACTGGGGGTGGAGGGACGGGCGACGTTGCGGCCGGCGCACGAGCCAGGGGTGGCGGCTCTGCGAGGCCCTACGGCACTACGTGGTGCTGAGTGCAGACGCCGTCGGGAGCGGGAACGGACTTTGGTCCCGCGTTCTGCTGTGACACCAAGGTAGACATGCTCTTGCGCCGCACGCAAGACCCGGTAGTCTTATTGCGTGTTACGCAATGAAACTCCTGATCGGGTCGAGTCGGTCCACCGCGCCCTCGTGCTCCTGAAACTGCTGGGAGAGAAGGGGTCGCTCAGCGTGACCGAGGCCGCGAAGGCCCTCGACGTCAACCCCTCGACCGCCCAGCGGCTGCTCGTCACCCTCGTCGGCGACGGCTTCGCCACCCAGGGCGAGCGCAAGCGCTACGAGCCCGGCCCCGAGCTGCTCCGCCCCGGTGCCGCCCGTGAGATCCCGCCCCTGCGCGCGCGCCTGCGGCCGCATCTCGAGCGGCTCTTCGAGCGGGTCGGGGAGACGGTCCACGTCGCCACGCTCGTCGGCACGGAGATCCACCACCTCGACGGCGTGGAGGCCAACCTGCAGCCGCTGCGCTTCGGCCTGCGCATCGGCGTCCGCCTGCCGGCGCACCAGACGTCCGCGGGCAAGGCCATGCTCGCCACGCTTCCCCGCGAGGACGTCGACGCGCGGTACCAGGTGGCGATGCGCGGCGCCCGCGGCGCGGACATGAACGTCGACCTCGAGGACCTGCACCGGCAGCTGGAGAAGGTCCGCCGCCAGCGGGTGGCCACGAACTTCGAGGAGAGCGAGGCCGGCGTCGCGGCTTTCGCCGTCTCCATCGGCGCCATCGACGGCGAGCGCGCCGCGTTCAGCATCGCCATGCCCATCGCACGCTTCACGAAGGCGGATCTGCCGAAGTTCGCCGGCGCGCTCCTGCGCACCGCCGACGAGACCGCCGAGGCGCTGCTGCTCTGACCGCCCGTCGCTTCTCTGACCGCGCGTCGTCCCGGCGATCAGTCTCTGCCGGTCCGTCGCGCCGCCCCCGCACGCATGGGCGCGGGGACGCCGGCCGGCCGAGAAGGTCGGCCGACCGGCGTCCGCGAGGACCGGGGCGCCCCACGCCCGCACCCGGTGCGGCGTGGTCCCTCCGATCTCAGATGTGGCGTGCGCCGAGCTGGTCGAGCGGCACCTTGTAGGTCTCCCGCGCGGTGGCGACGGCGATCGCCGAGATGATGCAGGCCACGCTGGTCAGCGCCGCCGCGGGCCACCAGGCGTCGTCGTTCGCGGAGGAGACCGCCTGGATGATCGACGGCGAGAAGCCGGTGAGCACGATGCCGAGCTGGAGGCCGATGGCCATGCCGCTGACCCGGAACCGGACGTTGAACATCTCGCTGAAGAACACCGGGTAGACGGCGTTCGTGGCGCCGAAGGCGATCGTGATGCACAGGAACATGCCCAGGTAGATCATCGGGACGTCCGCTTCGCCGACGGCCCAGAAGAACTCCCACACGGCGGCCACGCCGATGAGGTTGCCGGCGATGAGCACCGGCTTGCGGCCGATGCTGTCGCTGAGCCTGGCGAACAGCGGCTGCGTCACCAGCGCGGTCGCGTACCCGAAGATGGCGGTCCACAGCATGGTGCTCGCCTCGATGCCCACGATGTTGGTGGCGTAGGTGAGCCCGTAGACCGGCACGACGGAGCTGATGACGATGAGGAAGGCGGCGAAGATGACGCGGACGACGTCGAGCGGCTGGTGCCGCAGCAGCTCGCCCACGGGCACGCGGGCGGCCTTCTGCTTCTCCTTGGTGTCGACGAAGTGCTTCTCCTTGGTGTCGACGAAGACCTCCGGGTCCTCGATCGTCCGGCGCAGGATCAGGCCGAAGACGACGATGACGGCGCTGAGCCAGAACGGGACGCGCCAGCCCCACGAGAGCATCTGCTCGTCGGGCAGGGCGGCGACGCCGAGGAAGGCGAACGTGGCGAGGATGTACCCGACCCAGATGCCGTTGATCATCCAGGAGGTGTAGAGACCGCGCCTGCCCTCGGGGGCGTGCTCGAGGGTCAGCGAGGTGGAGCCGGCCGCCTCCCCGCCGACGGAGAGGCCCTGGAGCAGGCGAAGCACCACCAGCAGGATCGGCGCGAGGATCCCGACGCTGTCGTACGCGGGCAGGCAGCCGATCAGGAACGTGGCGATGCCCATGACGAGCAGCGTCGCGATCATGACGTTGCGCCGGCCGAGCCGGTCGCCGAAGTGCCCGGCGAGGAAGCCGCCCAGCGGGCGGGCCAGGTAGGCCACGCCGTAGGAGCCCAGGGAGAGCAGCAGGCCGGTGGCTCCGGCGTCGGGGAAGAACACCTGGCTGAACACCAGGGCCGAGGCTGACGCGTAGATGTACATGTCGTAGTACTCGAGCGCGCCGCCGAAGAATCCGGCGAGGGACGAACGCTTGCCCTGGTTCGTCGTGCGGCCCGTGCCGGCGGCCGCCGAGGCCGGGGGCCTGACGCTGGTCGTCGTCATTGACTGGTCCTTTTTCTGGGAGTGGTAGAAGGGAAGCGGGCCGGGGCCACGGGTCAGTAGTCGGCCCGTCCGCCCGAGAGGTCGTAGACGAACCCCGTGGTGAAAGAGGCGTCCGGGGAGGTGATGTAGGCGACGAGCGCGGCCACCTCGGCCACGGTGCCGAACCGCCCCACCGGGATGAGCGAGCGCTGCACTGCCTGGCGCTCCTCGGTCATCCCGGCGATGAGCGGCGTCTCGATCGAGGCGGGCGCGATCGCGTTGACGGTGACGCCGCTCGCTGCGTACTCCTTGCCGATCGCCTTCACCATGCCGATCACGCCCGCCTTCGACGCGGAGTACGCGGCCATCTGCGGGTTGCCCTCCTTGCCGGCGATGGAGGCGATGTGCACGATGCGGCCGTAGCCGGCGGGCACCAGCCGGGCGAGCGCGGCGCGGGTGACGGCGAAGGCACCGCCGAGGTTGAGGCCGACGATCCGCTGGAACGTGGCCTGCGTCGTCTCGAGGGTCGGTTCGACCGGACCGAGGATGCCGGCGCAGTTCACGACGATCTCCAGGCCTCCGAGCTCGCGTGCCGCCTCGGCCATCGCCTCCTCCACGGAGTCGGCGTCGGTCACGTCGACGGCGCCGCGGTGGACGGCGCGGGAGTCCCGCGGCCAGGTGGCGCTCGCGAGGTCGAGGCCGGCGACGGCGTGGCCGGCGTCCGCCAGGCGGGCGACGATCGCCGCGCCCATCCCGCTGGACGCACCGACGACGACGGCGCGCTGAGCGGTGCGGGGCAGCTTGCGGGTCGTGCCGCCGGGTGCCGCCGCGGGCTGCGCGGCGTCGTGCTGGTTCGTGAGCGTCTGACTCACCAGGACTCCTTCGTCGAAAGATCAGCTCTGAGGAACGGGCGGTGTGGCGGGAGAGCCGGCCGGTGCATGCTGGCCAGGGCTGCATCGCCTGGGCCGTTGCTACGCGTCGTTGCGGCCGCGCCGCCTGTGGTGGTCGTTGCCGACGGATGGGTTGGTCGGAGAGGGAACGGACTTTGGCCCCGTGTTGCCGGGCGAGCACGAAGGTAGGTGAGCGATTGCGCGGCGCGCAAGCCCCAGGCATTGTTTTTCCGTCCTGCGCAAAACCGGCGGATGATGCCGCAGTCGGCTCGCGTGCACGAGGTTCCTGGAACCATGGCCGCATGGACGTGACGGACTTCCTGCTCCTGCGCCTGGCGGAGGAGCAGGCCGCGCTCGACGAGGCCGTGGTCACCGCGACCGGCACCACCGACGGCGCGGCCGGCACCAACGACGCCGCGGTTGGCAGCACCGCCCGTGCGGACCGGCCGGACCGCCGTCGCGCAGAACTGCGTGCCCTACGGGCCATCGTCCAGCTGCACCAGGGGGCCGCGGACATCTGGGGTTTTCACGGCTGCCTCACCTGCGGCAACGTCGCCGACACCACCGCCGGCTTCCCGTGCCCGACCGTCCGCGCGCTCGCCGCCGTCTACGCCGACCACCCCGACTACCGCGAGGAGTGGCGGTAGGGGGGCGGTGCGGTCCTCGGCACGAGGGGGGTTCGTCAGTCAGGGCCTGGCGGGCAGCCGGAAGACGGCCGAGGTCCAGAGCCAGACCGTGCCCACGCGCCCACGCTCGTCCGTGTACCGAACCTCCACCGCACGCGGGGTCCAGGCGGTCGCGACGCCGTCGACCAGGCGGTGTCCGTCCCGATTCTGGATCCACGCCAGCACGGGCACGGGAGGATCGGCATGCTTGACCGGCTCGCCGTACTCCTCGGGTGTGAGGGAGTGCGCCAGCTCGCCAGCGGGGACCGGCTCGGATGCCACCGTGCGAAGGTAGTTCGGCCGGGGGCGTCCGCGCAGGGGATCGAAGGTCCCAGAATGCACGGAGGCTGAGCCGTGCGACGGAACCGTGCTCGGCGGGACCGGGCTGTCGCTCGGGGGGCGGGCTGTCCCCGGACGGGCTCGAGCACGCCCGCGTCAGGGCCCGTCGGAGCCGGCCGGATACTCCTCCAGCGGCACCCGTCCGTCCCGCCACGCATCGAGGACCGGGGTGACGATGCGCCAGCACTCCTCGGCGACGTCGCCGCGCACGGAGAGCAGCGGGTCGGACTCCAGCACCCCGGCCAGGACCTCGCCGTAGGCGGGGAGCTCCCCCTGACCGAAGGTCGTCGACAGGGAGACCCGGTCGAGCTCCCACGGGTCGCCCGAGCCGTTGATGTCGATCTCGAGGTCCAGGGCCTCGGGCCCCATGCCGAGGCGCAACCGCGCGGGGTGGGAGGGACCGGTGAGTCCGGCGGGCAGGTGCGGGACGTGCTGGAAGGTGATGACGGCCTCCTTCCGGGCGGCGCCGATCCCCTTGCCCGACCGGAGCCGGAACGGCACACCGTTCCAGCGCCAGTTGTCGACGAAGAACGTCACCTCCGCCAGCGTCTCGGTGCCCCGCCCCGGATCGACGCCGGCTTCCTCCGTGTAGGCCGGCAGCTCCCGCGACCCGATGCGGCCGGCACCGTAGCGTGCCCGCCGGCTGTGCTCCTCCGGGTCGCCCGCTCTCGTCGCCCGGAGCACCTCGGCGATGCGGTCCCGCACGTCCCGCTCCCCCAGCGTGGCGGGCGCCTCCATCGCCACGAGCGCGAGCACGTGCAGCAGATGGCTCTCGATCATGTCGCGGAGCGCGCCCGAGGTGTCGTAGTAGCGGGCGCGTCCCTCCAGGCCGAGATTCTCGTCGTAGACGATGTCCACGCGCGCGATGTGCGAGGCGTTCCAGACGGGCTCGAAGATCCGGTTCGCGAACCGGAGCCCCAGGATGTTCAGCACCGTGCTCTTCCCGAGGAAGTGATCCACCCGGTGGACCCGCTCCTCCGGCACCAGCCGGGCCACGACCTCGTTGAGGCGGCGGGCGGACTCAGCGTCCGTCCCGAACGGTTTCTCCATCACCAGCCGCGTGCCGCCCGGCACGCCGATCTGCTCCAGGGCGAGGCAGGCCCGCTCCGTCACCGCGGGCGGGAGGGCGAAGTAGACCGCCACCGGCGGGGTGCACGCCTCCAGCACCCGCCGCAGGTCCTCGGCCCGGGCGACGTCCGCATGGAGGTAGACGGACTCCTGCTCAAGCCGGCGCAGCGTGTCGGCTCCCGGCTCGTCGTCGGCCCGCGGTGCGAAGTGCTCCCACGGCGCCACCTCGATGCTCGGCGCGACCGACAGCGTCTCCCTCAATCGCGCGGCCCACTGCTCCGGGCCCCAGTCGTCGATACCGGCACCGACCAGGCGCAGACCGGGCGCACGTCCGCCGGCCAGCAGCCGCCCGAGACCCGGCAGCAGCAACCGCCCCGCCAGGTCACCGCTGGCACCGAGCACCAGCAGCGTCCGGATCTCCTCGTCCGCGGACTTCCCGGGCATCGGCGGCCTCTCGTCGTCGGGCGCTGTTCCTCGGCCGAATCATCCACCACGGCGCGTGACCACGCCGCCCGAGCCTCACGCTCCCATCTCCGGCGAGGTGTCCTGCAGCGTCTCGGGCGACGTCTCGGGGCCACTTCTCCGGGCGACATCTCAGGCGACGTCTCCGGGCCACGCCCCCGGGGCTGGGCCACGTCCCCGGGGCTGGTCCACGCCCCCGGGGCTGGGCCACGCCCCCCGGGCCACGTCCCCGGACGACAAGTGTTTTTCGCGGATGTGAGGTCTACGGGAGCCAGGCGAGCGTGGCTCGCCGCCGTGCAGCGGGACGCGCACGGGCCAGCCCAGCGCGACTCGCGCCAGCCTGGCTCGCCGCAGTGCGGCGGGACGCGCACGGGCCAGCCCAGCGCGACTCGCGCGAGCCCGACTCGCGTCTGGCCAGCGGTGCTCACATCGACAAAAAGAGAGACCTTGGTCAGCCGGGCGCGACGAACCGGCATCCGAGAAGTGCCCGGTGGCCTGATCGACGGCGCACCTACCGGCGCGCGGTCACCAGCGACTCCGCCAGCACCCGGCCCTGCGAGCCGGCCGGAGCCGGGACCCCGAGCAGGTGCGCGACGGTCGGCGCGACGTCCACGTGCCGTGCGCCCGCCGGCGCCACGCCCGGCTGCACACCCGCCCCGCTGAGCAGGAACGCCACCTCCAGCTCCTGACTGGTGCCGTGCCGTCCCCGGGTGTGGTCGGCGTCGGCGGCGAACATCGCCCAGCCCGGAGCCGGCTCCACCACCAGGTCGCCGTACACCGGCGCCATGCGCATCGCGGCCTGGTCGTCCTTGCCGTAGATCCGGCCGATTCCCTCGACGTCCGCGAGCGCCGCCTCGATCCGCGCCAGCGCCCCGCCGTCGCCCGCCAGGTTTCCGACCAGGTGCACCGAGGTCAGCCCGCCACCGGCGAGCACCACCTGCGTGCCGGGCGCGGGCGCGCGTCCCGTGCCCACCCACTCCGCCTCGTACCCAAGGGCCTCGACGGCCGCCTCGGTCTGGGGCCCGTTGACGTGGTCGTAGGAGGTGAAGCCATGGTCGCCCAGCAGCACGAACGTGGTCCGCCCGTACGTGCCGGCGTCCTTCGTCGCCTGGACCACGCGCCCGATCTGCTCGTCCACCCGCTCCAGCGCCGCGACCGTCGCCGCGCTGTCCTCGCCGGTGGTGTGCCCGGCGCCGTCGACGTCGTCGCAGTACACCGCGAGGAAGTCCGGCACCTCGGGCACGGTCACCGCCGTGCCGCCCGAGTCCACCGGGCGGCCCTCGAGGATCGCGACGGCGTCGTCGCCCCGCCTCTCGCACGTCCCGCCGGGCTGGGTGTACAGCGCCTCTGGGTCGCCGTAGGCCACCCCACGGTTCTGCAGGATGAACCACTGCACCGAGGCCACGGTCTTCCCGGCGCCCGCGAGCGCCTCCCCCAGCGTCTCGACGGCGATCGCGCGCGACTGCCCGCGCACCGTCCCGGTGACCGGGTCGAGGTAGTAGGAGGCGTTGAGCGTGCGCTCCGGGTAGGCGCCGGTGGCCACCGAGGACCAGGACTGGTTGGTCATCGAGGACATCACGCCGGTGCCGGTGCTCAGCGCCCCACGCCGCGCGAGCGCCTCGAGGTTGGGCAGGTCGGCGCGCCCGTCGAGGTAGTCGGCGTCGAAGCCGTCGACGGCGAACAGGACCACCTTGTCCTCGTCCGGCACGTCCGTCACGGTATCCGTGAGCCTCGACGACGGCGCGGCCTCTGCGGGAGCGGCCGTCGCGGGAGCCGCCACCGCCGTCGCCGTCAGGCCGAGCGCCGCGACGGCGCCGAGCAGCACAGCAGAACGTTCGCGCACGAGAGCTCCCCCGGGTCCGAGCGCCGCGAGGACCGCGGCACGCTCGGGACGACGCTAGGGAAGCCAGGCGTCCATAACGCAGCAGGGGGATGAACGAGCCGTGAAGGCTCCGGGCGGGCCGCGGCCGTGGGGTCGGGAAGCCTGGATGTGGGCAAGTCGGAAGACGGGCGAAGGTCGGAAGACGGGCGAAGTCGGAGGACGGGCGAACTCAGGCGGCGGGGGCGAGGGCCCGGACCAGGACGTCGGCGTCACCGAGCGGCCCGGACTTCAGCAGCACCCACAGCGTGCCGTCCTCCGGGGTTGCCTCGGCCGGTGCGCCCTCGGCCGGCACGACGTCGCCGACCCGCAGCCAGGCGACGCCCGGCGCCTCGGCAGCGCCCACCGTGCCGTGGGTGATCCGGCACCGTTCGACCACGGCGCCCGACGTCTCGCCGCCGGCCGTCACCAGCCGGCGCACCCCGAGCGCCACGAGCGCCTCGGCCACCTCGCCGAGCGTCCGTTCCACCAGCTCGGCGGCCCGGTCACGGCCGAGCGCCTGCTGCTCCGTGCGGACGACGTCCGGCGGTGCGCTCGCCACCACCCCGACCGGCCCGCCGCCCAGGTGGTCCGCGGCCAGCCGGCGCGCCTCCGCGAGAACGTCCCGCCCGGCCGCGACCTCGCTGGGCCGGAAGCGCAGCACCGGCCACCGGGCCTCGAATCGGCGCACCTGCTCGAGCGTCTCCGCCGTGCAGCTGCCGGCGAGGAGCGCACCGGGCAGGTCGGGCGGCGGGTACTCCGCCGACAGGTGCTCGGCCGGCAGGTGCTCGGCAGGCAGATGCTCACCCGGGGGCGCCCCCGACCGGTGCCCCCGATGGACGGCCGACGTGGCGGGGGCAGCCGGGCCCGGGAGGACGCCGGCGAGGAGGGCGGTCGCCAGGCCCGCCGCTCCCGTCACCAGCGGGTGCGCCCGGGCGACCTCACCGAGGACGGCGAGGTCGGCGTCGTCCACCGCGTCGGCGACGACGTACCGCACCCCGGACGCCGCGAGCCGCTCGAGCGTGGCGCGGGCGCCCTCGGCCCCGCCCGTCAGCGCCTGGTGCGGCAGCAGCCCCACGCTCACCCGCGTCTGGCGGGCCAGACGCCGGACGAGGTCCGCGTCCGTGCGGGGCGTGAGCGGGTGGTCGCCGGCGGCCTCGGACACCAGCCGGTCGCCGACGAACAGGTGCCCCTGGTACACCGTCCGTCCGTAGCGCGGCACCGCCGGGCAGAACAGGACCACGGCGGGTTCGCTGCCGCCGCGACGGCGAACCTCCGCGCACAGCGCGTCCGCCACGGGGCCGATGTTGCCCGCGTCGGTGGAGTCGAACGTCGAGCTGTACTTCTGGAACAGCTGCGACGCACCGACCCCGAGCAGCCAGCCGGCCGCCGCCGCGGACCGACCGGCGGCCGCGCCGGCCTCCACCGAGCGGGTCTTGAGGCCGACGACGGCGACGTCGCCACCCCTCCACGCCCGGTCCGGCGGCGGGACCCCGAGATGCAGCTCGACCCGGGCGCCGGCCTCCCGCAGCGTGGCGGCGACGTCGACGGCGCCGGTGTAGTCGTCGGCGACGACGCCGAGCCGCGGACGGGAAGGCCGCAGCCCCGGGGCGGCGTCACCGCCCGGCGCCGGAGAACCCGGCGCCGCTCCGGTCACGAACGCTCCTCGACCTCACCCAGCTTCTCCACCGCGGCCTCCATCGGCCCGCGGTCCACCATCTCGGCAACGTCGGGCGCCTCCCCGGCGCGGAGGGTGCCGAGCTCCTGCATGCGCTCGACGGTGTACTGGAGCCGGTCCTCCTCCAGCCCGACGTTCTTCGGGTAGGCCTGGACCTCCTCCATGTAGGTCTCCCAGGCACCGTCGATGACCTTCTCGTCGAAGCCGGTGGCCTCCGCGATGATCGGCACCACGGCCTCCCGGTCGTCGTACATGGTCCGGTGCGCCTTGGTGATGGCCTCGGCGAACCCCTCCGCCGCGTCCTGGTTCTCCTCAAGCCACCCGGCGTCGACGAAGTACACGCCGTAGAAGTAGTCCGGCTCGACCTCGTACAGGTTCACCAGCGGGTGCAGGGTGTCGTCCTTGTTCGTCGCCTCGATGGCCTGCTCGGGGTGAAGGATCGCGGAGGAGATCTGGCCCTGCAGGAGGGCGCCGATGTAGGCGTTGGCGTTGACCGAGACGTACTGGACGTCCTTGGCCGTCAGGCCGGCGTCCTCCAGCACCATGCGGGTCATGACCTCGCGGAAGGCGCCGACCTCCTGGATGCCGACCGGCTTGCCCTTGAGGTCCTCCGGCGACTCGATGTCCTCGGGCACGACCATCTCGACCTCGAGGCGGTCGGTGTAGCTGGCGATGACCTTGACCTCCCCGCCGCCCGCGAAGGCGTTGATCACCGGCTCGATGCTCGAGCCGCCGACCTCGAACTGCCCGCCGACGACGCCGGTGGTCACCGAGGACCCGGACTTGAGGTTGGAGATCTCGACGGCCAGGCCGACCTCGTCGAAGTAGCCCATCTCGTCGGCGACGGCGACGTCGGAGTTGGCGAAGCTCGTCGTGCTGGTGGGCATGGCGACGCGCAGGGTGGTCGTGCCGCCACCGGCACCGCCTCCCGTGCCGCCGCCGCCACCCGGCTCGGCCCCGCCGTCGTCCCCGCCGCAGGCCGCGAGGGCGATCAGCAGCGGCACCATGCCTGTCGCGATGAGCGGGCGACGCCGTCGCCCGAGCTGGATCTTCATGACGGACCCACTTCCTCGTTGGTTGGTCCGGGACGTCAGCGCGCTGGGGCGCCCCGGTGTTCACTGCTCGCGGCGCCAGGGCGCGAGGACCTTCTCGACGGCGGCGAGGGCGCCGGTGAGCACCACGCCGATGAGCGAGAGGATGACGATCGGGACGAAGACGCGCGCCGTCTCGAAGGTGTTGGCGTTGGTGACGATGAGGTTTCCCAGGCCGGAGATCGCGGTGAAGAACTCCGCGACGATCACGCCCACCAGCCCACGCCCGATGGCCAGGCGGATGCCGGTGAAGATGAACGGCAGGGCCCCGGGCAGCAGGAGGTCGCGCCAGACGCGGCTCTCGCTGGAGCAGAAGGACCGGGTCACCTCCAGCAGCTCCGGGTCGACCTCGGCCACGCCGCGCTGGGTGTTGATCACGACGGGGAAGAAGACGAAGAAGGCGACGACGAAGACCTTCGCCGAGTCCCCGAAGCCGAACCACAGCACGATCACGGGGATGAGCGCGACGGCGGGCAGGGCGTAGAGCGCGTTGATGGGGATGTCCAGGATCTGCCGCGCCACGTCGCTGCGCCCGGCGACCAGGCCGAGCGCCACCCCGAAGACGACGCCGATGACCGAGCCGATCAGCAGCACGACCAGCGTGTCCACGAGCGCGTCGACCAGCGTGCCGTCCGCGATCATGTCGAAGAACGCCTGGACGATCGCCGTCGGGTAGGTGAAGACGATGGGGTTGACGCTGCGCCCGTAGATCTCCCAGGCGAGCAGGATGACGAGCAGCGAGCCGTACCGCACCGCGCGCCGCTGGTTCTTGGACAGGGTGCGCAGCCGCAGGGTGCGGCGGGCCTGGATCTCCCGCTGGGGCGGGACCTGGGCCAGCGGGTCACGCCGAGGGGCCGGCGGGCTCGTGGCACCGCGGTCCGCGGGGGTCGTCGCGCCGCTCATGCTGCCTCCCGCCCCGACTGCAGGCTGTCCCACAGCTGGCTGCGCAGCGGGATGTAGTCCGGGTGGCTGCGCACCGAGTCGATGTTCCGGGGGCGCGGCATGGGCGAGCGGACGTCCAGCATGACGCGGGCCGGCGGCCCGCCCAGGACGATGATGCGGTCGGACATGATGATCGCCTCGTCGAGGTCGTGGGTGACCAGCAGGGCGGTACGGGTCTCGCGCTCGATGATGCCGAGCACCTCGCGCTGCATGATCTCCCGGGTGATGGCGTCGACGGCGCTGAGCGGCTCGTCGAGGAGCAGCAGCTCGGGCTCGAGGCACAGCGCACGCGCGATGCCGACGCGCTGCTTCATGCCGCCCGAGAGCTGGTACGGGTACTTCTTGCGGGCCGCGGTCAGGCTCATGATCTCGAGCAGCTCGGCCACCCGGGCGTCCATGCCCTGCGCCCGGCCCTGGACGTCGAGGCCGTAGCGGATGTTCTGCTCGACCGTCTTCCACGGGAAGAGGCCGAAGTGCTGGAAGACCATCGCCGCCCGCGGCTCCGGGGTCTTCAGCTCACGGCCGTGGAGGGTCATCCGGCCCACCTGCGCCTGGGGCAGGAGACCGCCGATGGACCGCAGGAGCGTGGTCTTCCCGCATCCCGAGGTCCCCACGATGCTGACGAACTCGTCGTTCTCGACCCGCAGGGACAGGCCGTCGATGATGACGTTCTGCCTGAACCGGACGTTCACGTCTTCAACTTCGAGGCTGTAGGTCAAGGCTCCTCCTGCGTCTCCGTCGTCGCCTGGGGCCCGGCAGTGCTGCCGGCCCCCGGAGCACACGGTTACAGTTAACCGGTTACACGAAGGTGGCGCATCTGACCTGCACGTGTCAAGCGTGACGAGTCCCGACGGCGGGAGACCGACATGATCACGATCCTTCCCCGCACCACCGCGAACGACGTCGCCGCCGCCCTCGTCCGGCTCCGCGAGGAGGGCGGCGCGGTCGCGCTCGGCCACGTCCTCTCGCTCGTGGTCCCGACGGTGGAGGGCAGCCTCGCGAGCGCCCTGGCCGCCGCCCGGAGCGCCTCCCTGGAGCACCCCAGCCGCGTGGTCGCCCTGGTCACCGACCCGCAGGCGCCCGACGGGCTCGACGCCGAGATCCGCCTCGGCGCCGACGCCGGGGCGGGCGAGATCGTGGTGCTCCGCGCGGGCGGGCGGGCCGCGGGCGCGACGGACACGCTGGTGGCGCCGCTGCTCCTGCCGGACGTGCCGACCGTCGCGTGGTGGCCGGCCGCGCCGCCGCCCGAGCCGGCCGAGGACCCCGTCGGAAAGCTGGCCGTCCGCCGGATCACGGACGCGCTCGGCACTGCCGACCCGCCGGCTACGATCCGCGCCCTGGCGCGGGGCTACTCCCCCGGCGACACCGACCTGTCCTGGGCTCGGAGCACGCCGTGGCGGGCCCTGCTGGCCGCCGCGCTGGACCTGCTCCCCACGCACGGGGTGCGGCGGGCGTGGGTGGCCGGCCAGGGGCTGCGCCCCACGGTGGACCTCGTCGCCGGGTGGCTCGCGAGCGGGCTCGGCTGCTCCGTCCAGACCCGGGAGCTGCACTCGGGGAGCATCACGGAGGTCGGGGTGGAGACGGTCGCCGGCGCCGTGACGGTGCGCCGCGAGCCGGACGGCTCGACGGCGACGATGCGCCTGCCCGGCGCGCCGGACCAGACGGTCTCGCTCCCCCTGCGCAGCCTGGCGGACTGCCTCATGGAGGATCTGCGCCACCTGGCGCCGGACCCGGTGTACGGCCGGGCCCTCACCCAGCTGGTCCGCACCGGCACCCTTGACACCGGCGACGGGGCGTCGCTACGGTCGGCGTCATAGAAACCGGTTACAGAAAGCGCGAGGAAATCATGCCTGCGACCATCCGTGACGTCGCCGCCGAGGCGGGCGTTTCCGTCGCCACGGTCTCGCGGGTCGCCTCGGGCGGTGACTACCCCATCGGGGCGGAGACGAAGGCGAAGGTCCTCGCGGCCATCGAGCGGCTCAACTACCGCCCCAACGGCATGGCGAAGGGACTGACGCAGCGCAACAGCCGGCTCGTCGGCGTCGTCGCGCCCGACATGTCCAACCCCTACTACCCGGAGATCACCCGGGGCATCGAGGACGTCGCCACCGCACGCGGGTACCAGGTGCTCTCGTGCAGCACCGACCGCGACCCGGGGCGCGCCCGGTCCAGCATCGACGCCCTGCTCGCCAAGCGGGTGGCCGCGCTGGCCGTCATCGGTGGCGGCGACGAGGTGGTCCTGCCCGACGGCGACCTCGAGGCCTACGGCACCGAGGTGGTCATGATCGGGCGTGCCACCCGGCGGTTCTCCACGGTCCGCGTGGAGAACGCCGAGGCCGGCCAGGAGGTCGGCCGCCACCTCCTCGCCCTGGGCCACAGGAGCATCGGGTTCGTCGCCGGCCACCGCGGCTCGAGCGCCTCGGACGAGCGACTGCGCGGGCTGCGGCGCGCTCTGAAGGACGCCGGGGTCGAGCACCGCTCCGACCAGGTCGCGAACGGTGACTACACCGAGGCCGGCGGGTACGACGCGACCCGGCGCCTCATGCACGCCTCCGCCCCGCCGTCGGCCATCTTCGCAGCCAGCGACCGGATGGCGATCGGGGCGCTGGCGGCCCTGCGGGACATGCAGCTGCGCGTCCCCGACGACGTGGCCCTGGTGGGCTTCGACGACATCCCCATGGCGGAGTACCTCAGGCCGGCGCTGACCACCGTCTCGGTCTCCGCACACAGGCTCGGCACGGAGGCCATGGGCCTCCTGCTCGACGGAACCGGCCGCCCCCGGCGGCCCCAGCACCTCCGCGTCCGTACGCGGATGGTCATCAGGGAGAGCTGCGGCGCACGGCGCACCTGACCGCGCGCGGCGACCTCCCGTGAGTCAACGACGACACACCCCACGAGGAGATTCACATGTCCACGAAGGACTACGCCAAGACCGACGCGAATAACGAGCGCAAGCACAACATCCTGGGAATGTCGTTCTCCGAGGTCGCCGAGCGGCTCCAGGAGCCGGGACAGGACACCGTCCTGGTCCCGATGGGCAGCACCGAGAAGCACGGCGCGCACATCCCGCTCGGCACGGACAGCTACGTGACCATGGAGGTGGTCTACCGGGCCGCCGAGAAGTTCGACGTCCTGTTCACGCCGCTGGAGCCGTTCGGCTACTCCCCCCACCACATGGGCCGCAACGAGGAGGGCGCCGGCACCATCACCCTGAAGGCCGAGACCTACCGGCGCGTGCTCAACGACGTCGCCCGCAGCCTTATCTACCACGGGGTGAAGAGGGTCGTCTTCGTCAGCCACCACGGCTCCAACACCAAGCCCATCGACGAGGTCATGCGCCAGTTGCGCTACGAGACCGGCGCCTTCATCTCCTTCTACAAGACGCCGACCGAGCGTGAGGCCAACGTCGTCCAGGACCTCTTCGAGAACCCGCCGGAGGAGACCCCGGGCTGGCACTCCTCCGAGCTGGAGACGTCCTGCCTCATGGCGACGGCGGACGGGCTGGTCCACATGGAGCGTGCCGTGGAGGACCGGGCGCACGCGCCGGCCTACATGGGCAGCTCCTTCTCGAAGATCGACGGCACGGGCACGGTGAAGTTCCAGAACTCGGAGAACATCTGGGTCCCGATGGACCACCACGAGTACTCCGACACCGCCACCATCGGTAACCCGTTCCGCGCCACCAAGGAGAAGGGGCTGGCGATGTTCGACCGGATGGCCGACCACCTCGGCGCCTACGTCGAGGAGGTCCGCAAGTTCGAGGTGGACGTCACGTACAGCGACTACCCCGAGCGGGCCTGAGACCGAGGCGCCCGAGCCACCCGAGGAGGTGCGGCATGGCAGGACAGAGCCCGCTCGACGCCGTGGAGCCGAGACTGCTCAGGCTGCTGCGGGAGGAGCTCGTGGCGATCTCGCGCCGCGCCTACGACCGCGGGCTGGTGCCGGGCGTCAGCGGGAACAACAGCCTGCGGATCCCGGGCACCGACCTGCTGCTGATCAAGACGACCGGCTGCTGCCAGGGCGACATGGACACCGCCGACACCGTCGTGATGACGCTGGACGGCGAGGTCCTCGAGCCCGGGCGGCAACCCTCGAAGGAGTGGCGGTGGCACTCGGCGATCTACCGGGCCCGGCCCGACGTCGGGGCGGTCGTGCACCAGCACCCGCCGTACGCGGTGGCGTTCGCCGTCGCCAACCGGGTGCCGCCGGTGGTCCACACGGCGGCCCGCGGCCACCTGCGGCGGATCGCCCTGGTGGACCTGCTCCCGGCCGGCTCGGAGGAGCTGGCCGACCAGATCACCGAGCTGTTCACCGACCCCGAGCTGCGCGTGGCCCTCATGCGCGAGCACGGGACGGTCGCGGTGGGGCCGGACCTGCGGACCGCGTACTACCGGACGGAGTACCTGGAGGACAACGCGCGGGTCGCGCTGCTGGCCGCGCAGGCGGTGGCGCTCTCGCCGCACGATCACGTCCGCCTGGCCGAGGACCTCGCCCCGCTGGCCGAGGACTCCTGACGTGGCCGTGGCTCCCGTCGTCGCCGTCCTGGCGACGCTCGACACGAAGAGGGAGGAGGCCGTCTTTCTCCGGGACCGCATCACGGACGACGGCGGCGAGGCGGTCGTCGTCGACATCGGGCTCAGCCCGGTGGACGACCCCGCCGCGACGGTCCCCGCCTCCGCCGTGGCCGCGGCCGCGGGCCGGGACGTGCCGGGGCTGCGGGCCGGCCCGCGGGACGAGGCGATGGCGGCGATGGGCGCGGGGGCGGCCACCCACCTGACCCGGTGGTACGACGCCGGACGGCTCGACGGGATGATCGGCGTCGGCGGCAACCAGGGCACCGCGGTGGCCTCCATCGCGATGCGGGCGGTCCCGATCGGGGTGCCGAAGCTGCTGATCTCGACGGTGGCGTCGGGGAACGTGCGCAAGTACGTCATGGACTCCGACATCGCGATGCAGTTCTCCGTGGCGGACCTGCTCGGCGGGCCCAACATCGTCACGACGTCGATCCTGGACACGTGCGCCGCGGGCATCGTGGCCATGGCGCGGGCCGCGGCGCGGTACCGGGCCCAGGCTCGCCCCCGGGCGACCGCGGTGGCGGTGACGGCGTTCGGGAACACCGAGGCCGCCGTCGTCCGTGCGGTGGCCGCCCTGCGCGAGCAGGGCTACGAGATCGTGCCGTTCCACGCCTCCGGCGCGTGCGGGTCGGCGATGGAACGCCTGATCCGGCAGGGGACGATCCAGGCGGTGCTGGACATGACCACCCACGAGCTGCTCGGCGAGCTGCACCCGCGGGACATCTACGCGCCGGTGCGGCCGGGCCGGCTCACCGCGGCCGGGGAAACCGGGATCCCGCAGGTCGTCGTCCCCGGGGGGCTGGAGTACCTGTGCTTCGGCGGCGTCGACGAGATCCCCGAGGCCTACCGCGGCCGCCCGACCCACGTCCACAACCCCTACAACACCAACGTCCGGACGACGGCGGAGGAGCTGGCCGCCGTCGGCGAGCTCATGGCGGAGCGGCTCAACGCCGCCACCGGGCCGGTCGCCGTCCTCGTCCCGCTGCGCGGCTGGTCCCACGTGGGCAGCCCGGGCGGCATCCTGCACGACCCCGCCACCAACCAGGCGCTGATCGACGTCCTGGGGGCCCGCCTGAGGAGCGACATCCCCCTCACGCTGCTCGACCTGACCATCAACGACGAAGCCTTCGCCGTGACCGCGGCGCAGACCCTGACCGACATGGTGGGAGCCCCCACCGCCGTGAGGTGAAAACATGACCACGACGTCAGCCGCCCCCGGGCGGCGCACCGAGGACCAGATCCCCGAGACGATGCGGGCCGCCGTGCTGTTCGGGCCCGGCGACATGCGGGTGGTGGACAAGCCCGTCCCGCGCCCCGGGCCGGACGAGGTGCTCGTGAAGGTCGCCATGTGCGGCATGTGCGGCACCGACCTGAAGATCTACGACGGCCACTTCCCGGGCACTCCCCCGTACGGCGAGTACACCCCCGGCCACGAGTGGACCGGCACGGTGGTCGCGGTGGGCGAGACCGTGGACGAGGTGGCCCCCGGGGACCGCGTCTGCATCGAGGCGCACCACGGCTGCGGGCGCTGCGACAACTGCCTGGTGGGCCTGTACACGGCCTGCCTGAACTACGGGAACACGAAGAAGAACCACCGCGCCTCCGGCATGACGACGGACGGCGGGTTCGCCGAGTACGCGCTGCACAACGTGGCCTCGGTGTACAAGATGCCGGAGAACGTCTCCTTCAAGGACGCTGTGCTCATCACCACCGCCGGCACGGGCCTGTACGGGCTCGACGCGACCGGCGGGTACATCGCGGGCGACGACGTGGTGGTCTTCGGGCCCGGGCCCGTGGGGCTCATGACGGTCCAGGCGTGCAAGCAGCTCGGGGCGCGCAACGTCATCCTCGTCGGCACCCGGCCGAGCCGGCTCGAGATGGGCAAGCGGCTCGGCGCCGACCACGTGATCAACAGCCGCGAGACCGACGCCGTCGCGGAGGTGAAGAGGCTGACCGGAGGTGGCGCGGACCTCGTCATCGAGACCTCGGGCTCGCCCGCCACGCCCCAGCAGTGCATCGAGACGGTGCGGCGCGGCGGCAAGATCCTCTTCGTCGCCTTCTACCCGGAGCCGGTCACGTTCGACCTCACCGTCGCGGTGCGCAGCGACGTCACGATGTACACCACCCGCGGCGAGGGCGGGAACAACGTCAAGCGGGCCGTGGCGCTGGCCGAGATGGGCCGGCTCAAGGGCGAGGAGCTCGTGACGCACGAGTTCCCGCTCGAGGACATCTCCGAGGCGCTGCGAGTGGTCCGCGAGCGCGACGGGGACCCGCTCAAGGTGGTCGTCGCGTTCTGACCCCCGTGCATCGATGAGGGCCGCCCGGGCCGAGACCCCGCCCGGGCGGCGTTTGTCGCGTGGGCAACGGCCGCCCGGGGCCGAGAGCCCGCCATGCGACCTCTGCCCGGCCGCGTCTCCGCGGGTGGCGGGCAAGGCGGCGTCTCCACGGGCGGCGGGCAGAGGCGGAATCTCCGCCGGCGTCTCCGCGCGACATGTGTTTTTCGGCGGATGTGAGGCCCGCGGGAGCGGTGCGCGCCCAGGTCGCACGAATGCAGCCTGGCGGGATCGGGTGAGCGGAGCGCGACTCGTGCGACCGTGGCTCGCCCAGGTCCAGCCGTGTGCGCTCGCGCGAGGTGAGCGGGAACCGTGCCAGACGGGCTCGCACCGCTCCGGCGGTGTTCACATCGGCGCAAAAGGACACGTCGGTCGGGCCGAGACACGCCGCGCGCACCCGGAGGCTCAACTGACCACTCCCCTGCGCGCGCCGGTCAGCCGGCCCGCCGGTGGGTCTCGTACATCCGCGCCTGGACGACCAGCCCGGACAGCAGGGTGAGCACCGCCACCGTCCACACCGCGGCCCGGACGCCGAGCAGGTCGGCCACCACCCCGGCGAGCAGGGCGCCGGCGGCGAACCCGCCGTCGCGCCACAGGCGGTAGATCCCCACCGAGCGCGCCCGCCAGGCCGGGTGCGCGACGTCGCCGATCGAGGCGAGCAGCGTCGGGTAGACCATGGCTGTTCCCGCTCCCAGCAGGACGGCTGCCACCGCCCACAGCGCGAACGTGTCGCCCAGCGCCACCAGCGCCAGGCCGAGCGCCTGGACCCACATGCCCAGCGTGATGAACCGCTTGCGGCCCCACCGGTCGGAGAGCGCCCCGGTGAGGAGCTGGCCGACGCCCCACACGGCCGGGTAGAGGGCGGCGAGGATCCCGATCCGGCCGATCGAGAGGCCACCGGCGGCGAACAGCACGGGGAACAGGCCCCAGGCGAGCCCGTCGTTGAGGTTGTTGACCAGGCCCGCCTGGCTGGCGGCGGAGAGCGCCGGCTCCTTGAAACTGGTCTGGGCGAACACCTGGCGGTCGGTGAGGTCCTCGTGCAGGTGGTCGTGGCGTCCGTCGGGCCGCGCGGTGTGGCCGGACGCCTCGAGGCGGGCGTGCTGCCGGGTCTCCCGGACGGCGAGCGTGGACAGGCCGAGGCCGAGGGCGGCGTAGGCGAGGCCGAGGAGGAACGGGGCGGGCCGGAGACCGTAGGACTCCGCGAGGTACCCGGTGGCCAGTGCGGTCACAGCGACGGCGGCGTAGCCGGCCGCCTCGTTCAGCCCCATCGCGGTGCCGCGCCGGGCGGGGCCGACCAGGTCGATCTTCATGTTCACGGTCGTCGACCACGTGAGCCCCTGGCTGATGCCGAGCAGCACGTTCGCCAGGACGATCCACGTCCACGACGGCGCCCAGATCAGCAGCAGCGGCACGGGCACGGCGACGAGCCAGCCGGCGACGAGAACGGGCTTGCGCCCGTACCGGTCCGACCACGTGCCCGCGAGGTAGTTCGTCGCGGCCTTGGCCAGCCCGAAGGCGAGGACGAAGGTCAGCGTGGCGGTGTAGGCGCGCAGGCCGAACTCGCGCTCCGCCAGCAGCGGCAGCACGGTCCGTTCCTGTCCGAGCATCCCGCCGACGAGGGCGTTGACGGCGACGAGGAGGGTGAACTGGGCGGCGTTGGCCCGCAGCCCGAGCCGCACGGGCCTGTCGGCGGGGCGGGTGCCGGACGATCGCGACATCGATCCTCAGGCCGCCGAACCGGGCGCGCCCCAGCGCTCCTCGACCCGGCCGAGACGCCACACGGCCAGGCTCAGCAGCCAGGCACCGACGAACACGGCCACCAGCGCGTAGCCGACGCTGCCCAGGTCCAGGCCGGCCGCCCACCCGAGGACTCCGCCGTCGGGCCTGAGGTGCTCCGCGAGCAGCTGGAGCAGCACCACCGAGCCGATGCCCAGCGCGGCGACGACCGAGAGCACGGTGACGGTGAGGTTGTAGTAGACCTTGCGCACCGGGGCCAGGAAGGCCCAGCCGTAGGCGCGGGCCATGAGCACGCCGTCGGCGGCGTCGAACAGGCTCATCCCGGCGGCGAAGAGCACCGGCAGCACGAGGATGGCGTACCAGGGCAGCGTCAGCGCCGCGGTGCCGCCGGCGAGCACGAGCAGCGCCACCTGCGTGGCGGTGTCGAACCCGAGGCCCATGAGCAGGCCCACCGGGTACATGTGCCAGGGCCTGGTCACCCGCCGGGTGAACCGGCCGAGCAGGCGCGCCATGATCCCGCGGCTGTTGAGCAGCCGCTCGAGCTCGCGCTCGTCGAGGGCCGCCCCGCGCATCTCGCGGAAGACCCGCACGATCCCCCGGACGGACCCGAGGTTGAGCAGGCCGATGAGGATGAGGAACGTCCCGGCGACGACGGAGCCGACCAGGCCGAGCGTCTGCTGGAGGGCGGACCCGCCGTCGGCGACCGGGCCGGCGACCGCGCGCAGGCCGAGCGCGAGGAGCAGCGAGAGCCCGAAGACGACGCTGGAGTGGCCGAGCGAGAACCAGAAGCCCACGCTCAGCGCCGGGCGGCTCTCGCCGACGAGCTTACGGGTGGTGTTGTCGATCGCGGCGATGTGGTCGGCGTCGAAGGCGTGCCGGACCCCGAGGAGGAACGCGGTGACGCCCAGGCCCACGCCGAAGGCCCCGGCGCTGCCGACCGTGAGGCGCTGCGGCGCGACGGCGAGGAGCAGCACGCCCCAGCCGAGGACGTTGAGCAGCAGCACGGTGCCGGCCATGCCGGCGAGGGAGCGCTTCTCGGCCCGGCCGAGCCGCGCCCGCGGGGCGGCGACGGCGGAGGAGGTCGGCGTGGTCACGGGGCGTGTCCTTTCCGGGGCGTCGGAGCTCCGAGGAGCTTCCGAGGTTCACAACAGCTGCGGGGTTCAGAGCAGCTGCGGGATGCTGCTGGCGGCCGTGTAGGTGGCGACGGCCACGAGCAGGATCGTGAAGGCGAGGTTGAGGCGCGCGGGGCTCACCCGCGAGGTGATGCGGGCACCGACGAGGCTACCGACGACCGCGGCCACGGTGAACGTCCCGATCACCGGCCAGTCGAGGGTGACGTCCTGGCCGAGGCGGGAGACGAGCGAGCTGGCGCTGTTGATCGTGATCACCACCAGCGAGGTGCCCACGGCCACGGGCATCGGCAGGCGCAGCACGAGCACGAGCGCCGGGACGACGGCGAACCCGCCGCCCACGCCGAAGAACCCGGTCAGGAGGCCGACCGCGGTGGCGGTGAGCAGCAGGGTGCCGACGGCCCGGCAGTCGCACCGGAACGGGCGCAGCGTGAGCATGGGGCTCGTCCGCACCTCGGGCTGCTCGCGCCCCGCCGCCCGGGCGCGGGCGGCCGCGCGCCGTCGTCGGGTCATCACCCCGGCGACGACGAACATCAGGCCGGCGAAGGCGACGAGCAGGACGTCCGGGTCGACGCTCGCCGACAGCAGCGAGCCCAGGTAGGCGCCGCCGACCCCGAGGAGCCCGAACACGGCGCCCTGGCCGAGCCGCACCCGGCCGGCCCGCGCGTGGGGGACCATCCCGATCAGCGTGGTGACCCCGACGATGATGAGGGACGCCGTCGTCGCGGTCCGCGGGTCCTGGCCGAGGGCGTAGACCAGGGCCGGGACGGTGAGGATGGACCCGCCCCCGCCGAGGGCGCCGACGGTGATGCCGACGACGACCCCCAGCGGGACCGCGAGCGCGAGCAGGGCCGGGCTCACGCCGTGGCGGGGGCCTGGTCCGAGACGACGGGCAGGCCGGCCGGCGCCGCGGAGCTGGCGAAGTTGTCGTCGACGGCGACCACGCGCCGCCCGGTGGCGGCCACGAGGGACGCGGCGATGGAGGCGCGGTACCCGCTGGCGCAGTGGATCCACACCTCGCCCTGGGGCACCTCGTCCATGCGCGTGACGATGTCGTGGATCGGGATGTGCACGGCACCGTCGATGTGGCCGTCGCGCCACTCGCTGACCCGGCGCACGTCCAGCACGGTGACCGGACGGTGGTGGCGGACCTGCTCGAGGTCGGCGAAGGTGGCGGTGGTCAGCGCGGCGAGGGGGGCGTCGGTCCACTCCTCCGGGCGGCCCGTCGCGGCGGCGGCCGGCCGGTCGATGCCGATGCGGGTGAGCTCGCGCTGGGCCTCGGCCACCTGCTCCGGGCTCTCGCCCAGCAGCGTGACCGGGGTTCCCCACGGGATGAGCCAGCCGAGGTAGGTGGCGAACTGGCCGTCGAGTCCGAAGTTGAACGTGCCGGGCACGTGGCCGGCGGCGAAGGCGGTCCGGTTGCGCAGGTCCACCAGCCACTCCCCCGCCTCGAGGCGACGGCGGAGCTGCTCCTTGTCGGCCCGCTCTGGCTCGGAGAGGTCCGAGGCGGTGGGGCCGGCGGAGTTCGCCGGGCCCATGTGCACGTAGTAGGCGGGGTAGGCGTCGAGGCCGGCGAGGGTGTCGGCGACGTAGTCCTCCTCGTCCTGGGACATCACCGGGTTGATCAGGCGCTCCTGGCCGATCGTCGAGGCGGTGGTGTCGCCCCCGGCCGAGGTGGCGGCGCAGAAGCTGCCGAACCCGTGGGTCGGCATCACCTTGGTCTCGTCGCTGAGCTCGGAGGCGAGCTTGCGTGCGGAGCTGTACTGGTGGCGGGCGAGCTCGTGGGTGTGGGCCTCGCCGAGCAGGTCGGGGCGGCCGGTGGAGCCGAAGAGCAGGGAGCCGCCGGAGAAGACCGCGGGGTCGTCGCACTCGAGCACGTAGGAGAGGTGGGTGAAAGTGTGCCCGGGCGTGTGCATGGCGCGCACGCGCAGCTCGGGGCTGACCTCGACCACGTCGCCGTCGCGGATGCCGCTGCGCTCGAACGAGACGTCGTCCTCCGCGTTGACGTGGTACTCGGCGCCGGTCTGCTGCGCCAGGGCGTAGCCGCCGGTGACGTAGTCGTTGTGGATGTGGGTCTCGAAGACGTGGGTGATGCGCACGCCGGCCTTCTCGGCGGCGCCCAGGACACGGTCGATGTCGCGCTGGGGGTCGACGACGAAGGCGACCTCGCCGTCGTGGACCAGGTAGCTGCGGTCGCCGAGGGACGGGGTCTCGATGGAGATGATCGTGGTGGCCATCAGTGGTCCTTCCGGGTGGTCGCGGGCCGGGCCCGCGACGGGTCGGGGTGTCGGTGGTCTGGTCGGGACTGGTCGGTGGTCAGGACGCGTCGGCGCGGGAGCCGGTGACGACGGGGTTCCCGGCGCGGACCCAGCCGCTGGTCCCGCCCTGCACGGAGCGGGCGTCGACGCCGGCGCGGCCGAGGTAGTCGGCGGCGCGCAGGCTGCGGTTTCCGCTGGCGCAGATCACGTAGACCGGCCGGTCCGTCGGGAGCTCGCCGGCCCGGGCAGGCACGTCGCCCAGCGGGACGAGGAGCGCCCCGGGGACGTGCCCCTGCACGTACTCGGCCGGCTCGCGGACGTCGACGACGAGGGCGCCGTCCGCCCGGGCTGCGGTGAACTGGTCGATAGAGACCTCGGCCATGGGCTGATTCCTTCCCGTTAGTTGATACCCCGGGGGGTATGTCTCGGAGCCTACAACGAGCGCTCGGCCCCACGCATTCCCACGCCGCCGGGAAGGCATGGAGCCCGCCCGTGCGGTGCGCCCCCGATGGGAGCACTGGACACACGGTATACCCCCTGGGGTATTGTTGCGACCCGTCACCACCACCTCACCGAAGGAGTCCCCCATGTGCAGTCCCGCCCGATGCAGCAGCTGCGGCAAGGTCACCTGGACCGGCTGCGGCATGCACGTCGACGCCGTCATGGCCGGCGTGGAGCCCGCGCAGCGATGCACCTGCCGCTGACGACGCCGGCGGCCGGGCCGTCGACACCAGGCCCGCAGGTGGCAGGCCCGGCGCCGACGGCGGACCCGCCCGCCGGAGAGGCCGACCTCGCTGAGCTCGTGCTCGCCCGCCGGCAGGACGCCGTCGGGCGCCTGACCGCGGCCGCGGGGAACTCCTCGCTGTGCACGCTGTCGCGCTCGGGCGAGCCCCGGCCGACGGTGAAGTACCTCGAGGGGGCCGTCTCCGCGCTGTCCGACGTGCACCGCGAGCTACGCGCGGCGTCCAGCGCCACGGGATCGGGCGCCGCAGGATCGGACCCGACGGCGACGACCGCGCTGGCACTGCTCGGCGAGCTGCGCGGGCGCTGGCTGGCCCGCCGCGGGCAGTCGGCCGCGTCGTCGCCGGCCTGGCTGGCCTACCTCGACGGCGCCGTCGACGCCCTCGACGACCTCGCCGCGGCCGTGGGGACGGATGCGGAGACCTCGGTCGCCGAGGACGACCCCGAACCGCCACCCGTCGTCCGCGCACCCATCACGCAGGGCCCGCCGGCGACGACGCCACTCCTCCGCGCGAGCCGGTGGCCGCGACGGCGCACGATCGCGACGGCCGTGCTCGCGCCCGTGCTCTTCACCGTCCTGGTGTCCGCGGGCGGCGGCTGGGTGCCGCTGCTCGCGCCCGCATGGACGGTGCTCGTGGCGCTGACGTCGGTGGTCGGGGCAGCCACGCTGTCCACCTACCTGCCCCTGCCGGGCCAGGGCCTGCGGCCGAACGTGGGGTGCACACCGTGCGCGGCCATGTCGGCGATGACCGTCTTGGGCGCTGCCTGGTTCCTCGGCTCGGCCCCGCACCAGCCGACCATGGCAGCCGTGGCGCTGGCCGCGGTGAGCTTCGGGCTGGTCCAGCGCCTCACCGGCGCCGGTGCCAGCTGCGCCGCCTGACGAGGGCACCGGTCAGCGGCCACACCTCCACCCCTTCGGGACGCCCGGTCCCTGAGGCGCGCACCCGGCGCCTGCTGCGGCCTCGTGACGACTCGCGCGACACCAGCGGGCAACAAGTGGCAACCGATTGCCTCCCCCCGCCCGGCCGAGGACTGTGACCCTCAGCACCCGACGATTCGCGACCGGAACCCGGGGGGACCGGACCCGGTCACGCACCGAGGTGCTTCACCGAGCATGAGGGCAGCTGCCCTCATGAGTGATCGAGGTCGAAGGGGACCAGTTGATGAACGCCAGAACCAGATCGCGGCGCCGGGGGCTGCTCGCGATCGCCGCTGCCGTGCCGCTCACTCTGAGCGCCGCCGGCGTCGCCGTCGCCGACAGCGTCACGGCACCCACCGCCCAGGCGGCCGACGTCGCCGACCTGCCATGGATGGACACGTCCCTCACGCCCGAGCAGCGCTCCGATCTGCTGGTGGACGCCCTGACGCTGGAGCAGAAGGTCCAGCAGCTGCACGGCAGCTCCGCGCCCACCCCGGAGCTGCTCCCTGAGTGCAACGGCACGAACTCCTCGGGCGGCTACGGCACGTTCCGCAACGTCACCGGCATCCCGGAGCTGGGTATCCCGACGTTCCGGATCACCAACGGCCCGGTCGGCGTGGGCTACGGCGACTGCACGCCGCAGGAGCCGGCGACGGCTCTCCCGGTCGCCCTCGCCCTTGCCGCGGGCTTCGACCCGGACCTCGCCTACCAGTTCGGCGATCTCGCCGGCCAGGAGAGCCGGACGCTCGGCCTCCACGAGTTCGAGGCGCCCGGCATCAACCTGGCGCGCATCGCCAACGGCGGCCGCAACTTCGAGTACTTCGGTGAGGACCCCTACCTCTCAGGCGTGATCGCGGCCGCGGAGGTGAAGGGTGTCCAGGACAACGACGTCATCGCGATGGCGAAGCACTACGTGCTCAACGACCAGGAGAAGGACCGCGGCAACGTCAGCGTCGAGGTCGACGAGTCCGTGCTGCACGAGCTGTACCTGCTGCCGTTCGAGATGGCCGTCAAGGACGGCGACCTCGGCTCGATCATGTGCTCGTACAACAAGATCGACGGCGTGTACTCGTGCGAGAACGACTACACCCTCACCACCGTGCTGCGGGACATGTGGGACTTCGAGGGCTACGTGCAGTCGGACTTCGGCGCCACGCACTCCACCGCCCCGTCGCTGAACGCCGGCATGGACCTCGAGATGCAGAGTGGCCGCTACATGACGATGGCCAACATCGAGGCCGCGCTGGCCGACGGGTCGCTGACCATGGGCACCATCGACCAGGCCCTCGACCGCCGCTACACCCAGATGTTCAAGTACGGCATCTTCGACCGGCCGATCACCCGCGCGCCGATCAGCCCCGAGAACGGCCAGGTGGCCCGGGAGATCGGCGAGCAGACCTCCGTGCTGCTGAAGAACGAGGGCGACCTCCTGCCGCTA
The DNA here is from genome assembly GCF_039537705.1 of Georgenia daeguensis. Classification (NCBI taxonomy): domain Bacteria; kingdom Bacillati; phylum Actinomycetota; class Actinomycetes; order Allobogoriellales; family Allobogoriellaceae; genus Georgenia; species Georgenia daeguensis. The sequence continues at coordinate 65,024 of NZ_BAABBA010000011.1, read as the reverse complement.
GACCCCGAGGTCGACACCATCGCCCTGATCGGCCAGAGCACCTACGTCGACGAGGCCGTCGCCGGCGGTGGCGGAAGCTCCCGGGTCGTCCCGACCTACACGGTCGACGCGCTCGGAGGCCTGGAGAACGCCCTCGCCGAGCTCGACTCCGACGCGACCGTCACCAAGGTCACCGTCGCGAAGGACCTCAGCAACCTCGACGCTGCCGTCGCCGCTGCGTCGGAGGCCGACGTCGTCGTCGTCATGGCTGGCCTGGTCACGGCCGAGGGCCGGGACCAGCTCACTGCCGACAACGAGCCGATCCTCAACCTGCCCGACAACCAGGACGCACTGATCTCCGCCGTCGCCGAGGCCAACGCCAGCACCGCCGTCGTGCTCAAGGACGGCGACCCCGTTCTCTTGCCGTGGCTCGACCAGGTGCCCTCCGTCCTCGAGGCCTGGAACCCCGGGCAGGAGGACGGCAACGTCGTCGCCAACCTGCTGTTCGGGCTGGCGAACCCCTCCGGCAAGCTGCCGGTGACCTACCCTGCGTCGGTGGACGAGACGCCCACCGCGGGCAACGAGGCGGCCTACCCCGGCCTCGACCTCGACGGCGTGCGGAACTCGCGAGGCAACCTCACCGTGGACGTGGTCCGTTACGAGGAGGGCCGCGAGATGGGCTACCGCTGGTACGACGCCAACGACGTGGAGCCGCAGTTCGCCTTCGGGCACGGCCTGTCCTACACCGACTTCGAGATCTCGAAACTGACTGTGACGCCGAAGGTCCAGGACGGCACCAAGGCGATCAACGTGCAGTTCTTCGTGGAGAACACCGGCGACGTCGCCGGCGCCGAGGTCCCGCAGGTCTACCTCGGCCTTCCCGAGTCGGCGAACCAGCCGCCCAAGCGGCTCGTCGGGTTCGACAAGGTCGAGCTCGAGCCCGGCGAGAAGCAGCACGTCACCATCACGATCGACCCCGCCGCCAGCAACCACCCGCTGTCCGTGTGGGACGCCGAGGCCGACACGTGGACGACGCCGGAGGGGGAGTTCGACGTCTACGTCGGCAACTCCTCCGACAACATCACGCTCCAGGAGACCGTCACCGTCCGCACACCCAGCGGCCGCTGACCCGCGCGGCCCGGACGGCAGCCGACAGGCAGCCGTCCGGGCCGCCCTACCTCAGGCCCCCGAACTGCTCCCGCGGTTCGGGGGCGTTGTCATCCCGGCAGTAGCTCTAAGCCGGGTTTTGGGGCGACGGCGTTCCGGTGACGCCTGCAGGCCCGCCGACCGCCGGAAGAGCAAGATCCGTCAAGCATGGGCACCTTCACGGCAATTTCCGTCAAGTGGTGGTCACCCCGTCGTTCCTACGCTCTTTGAGCCGATCACGAACGACGCGGGACGTCGTCAGCGCTGACTCGGCCCCAGAGTGAATGCCGACGGAGGAGTGCACCCGTGCGTGTGACCACGCGAGTCGATGATGTTGAGCTGGTCGAGGACTGGGTCCGTGTCCGCACGGACGGCGTGGAGATCCGTCTCATCCTCGTGACCGAGGACATCCTGCGGATCCGCGCGGGCTTCGACGGTGACTTCGCCGAGGAGTCGTACTCGCTGGTCACGACCGCGTGGCCGGACAGGCTGGACGCGTTCATGGGCGGCGAGCGCACGCGGGTCACCCCGCCCCCGGTGCGCCTCGAGGACCGCGGCGACAGCTTCTGCCTGACCGGCGGCAACCTGCGCGTGGAGATCGAGAAGGACCCGTTCCGGATCTGCGTCTACGACGGCGAGGGCACGCTCCTCCACGCGGACATCGAGGGCCTGGGCTACCTCGCGGACTCCAACGGGCGCCGCTCCCACACGAGCGAGATCTCCCCCGACGACGCCTTCTACGGCTTCGGGGAGACCACCGGCTCGCTGAACAAGGCGCAGAAGCTCATCACGATGAGCCCGAAGGACGCCCTCGGCTACGACCCCCGCGAGACCGACCCGCTGTACAAGCACATCCCGTTCTACGTGAAGCTGAACCGGGCCACCCGCAAGGCGGTCGGGTACTTCTACCACAACACGTACGACTGCGACTTCGACCTGGGGCGGGAGCGGAGCAACTACTGGGCCTCGCACAGCCGCTACCGCACCGACGGCGGCGACGTCGACCTCTTCCTCATCGCCGGGCCCGCCATCCGCGACGTCGTGCGGCGGTACACGACGCTGACCGGGCGGCCGCCGCTGCTGCCCAGGTACGCCCTGGGGTACCTCGCCTCGTCGATGTACTACTCGGAGCTCGACGCCGGCAGCGACCGGGCGATCACCGAGTTCATCGACATCGCCCGCGCGGAGGACATCCCCGTCGACGGGTTCCAGCTCTCCTCGGGCTACACCACCCAGGAGACCGGGGCGGGCCCGAAGCGCTGCGTCCTCACCTGGAACGACCACCGCTTCCCCGACCCGGAGGGCTTCTTCGCCGCGATGGCGGACCGCGGCGTCACCGTCTCCCCCAACGTCAAGCCCGCCGTGCTCGACGTCCACCCCCGGCTCGAGGAGTTCGCCGCCGCGGACGTCTTCGTGACCCGCAGCGCCGACGCCGCCGCGAGCGCCGGTGACGGCCCCGCGGTGGGCGCCTGGTGGGGTGGCCCGGGCCGGTTCGTCGACTTCACCAGGCCGGCCGCCCGCGAGTCGTGGAAGCGCTGGCTCACCGAGGCCGTTCTGGACAAGGGCACGACGTCGGTCTGGAACGACAACTGCGAGTACGACGGGATCATCGACAAGGACTCCCGCTGTGACTTCGACGGCGCCGGCGCCACGATCGGCCGGGTCCGCACCGTGATGGCGAACCTCATGTGCCGGGTGACCCGCGACGCCGTCGCCGAGAAGGACCCCTCCGCCCGCCCCTACATCGTCTGCCGCGCCGGTCACGCGGGCATCCAGCGCTACGCGCAGACCTGGGCGGGCGACAACTCGACGTCCTGGGAGTCCCTGCGGCACAACGTCGCCACCGTCCTCGGCATGGGCCTCTCCGGCGTGGCCAACCAGGGCTGCGACGTCGGCGGCTTCCACGGGCCCGCCCCAGAGCCCGAGCTGCTCGTGCGCTGGGTGCAGCACGGCATCTTCCAGCCCCGCTTCTCGATTCACTCGGTGAACTCCGACAACACGGTCACCGAGCCGTGGATGTACGGCGACCACACCGCCTACGTCCGGGACGCGATCAAGCTGCGGTACCGGCTCTTCCCCTACCTGTACTCGCTCATGGCCCGCGCCAGCCGGACGGGCCTGCCGATCATGGAGCCGCTCGTCAGCGCGTTCCAGGACGACCCCGCCGGCGACGAGACCTCCGACGACTTCATGCTCGGCGACTCCCTCCTCGTCGCGAACGTCCTCACACCGGGCGCGACCACCCGCACCGTCCGTCTCCCGGCGGGCGAGGTGTTCTACGACGCGTGGACACGGCGGCGCCACGAGGGCGGGCAGACCGTCGACCTACCCGTCGACCTCGGGTCCGTCCCGCTGTTCGTCCGCGGCGGCGGGATAGTCCCGCTCGCGGCCAACCAGCTGGACAGCCTCACCCGCGACGAGGTCACAGGCCTGCACCTCCTCTGCGCGGCCGACCGCGACGGCCACTTCCTCCTCTATGAGGACGACGGCCTCACCCGCGCCCACGAGACCGGGGCGTACCGGGAGACGGAGATCACCATGACCGCCGGCGAACGGGTGGTCATCGACCTCACCCGCCGCGGCGACTACCGCAGCGCCGTCAGGACTCTCCTCCTCGACGTCATCCACCCGGGGCGGGCCCCGCACTGGGTCGCCCTCGACGGCGACCGCATCCCGCACCTGCTCCACCGCGAGCGCTTCGACGCCGCGGACACCGGCTGGCACTACGACCCTCGCCTCGGGTCCGTGCTCGTCAAGACCCCCGACCCCGGCGGCGACCTCGCCGTCACGATCTCGTTCGAGCCCGTCGACATGCTCGGCATGTGAGGGAGACACAAACCATGAGGAAACGACTGCTCTGCACCGTCGCCGCCCTGGTGGCGACGACGACGCTCGCCGCCTGCGCGCCGGGCTCCGGCCCCGTCATGAGCGCCCAGGCCACCGAGGAGGACCCGCTGGTCCTGCGCCTCGCGCACAACCTGGGCGACACCCACGTCACCACGCAGGCGCTGACCATCTTCGCCGAGGAGGTCGAGGAGCGCAGCGAGGGTCGCATCGTCGTCCGGACGTACGGCAACGGCCAGCTCGGCGCCGAGCCCCACGTCCTCGGTCAGCTGAGCCAGGGGGTCGTCGACATGACCCGCGTGAGCGCGCCGGGCCTGGCGAACTACGACCCCGGTTACCACACGTTCGGCCTGCCGTACGTCTTCGAGTCCGAGGAGGAGTACTACGACGTCCTGGACTCGCCCGAGATGGCCGAGTACTTCCGCTCGACCGTCGACGACGGTTTCGTCGGCCTGACCTACTACAGCTCGGGCGCGCGGTCCTTCTACACGGCGGACAAGCCGATCCGCACGCCCGAGGACCTGCGCGGCCTGAAGATCCGCGTCCAAGACATGCGGTCCCAGACCGACTTCGTGCGTGAGCTCGGCGCCGCGCCGATCGTCATGGCGTTCGGCGACACCTACACCTCGCTGCAGACCGGGCTCATCGACGGGGCCGAGAGCAACGAGACCGTCCTGACCCAGAGCGCCCACGGCGAGGTCGCGAAGTCGTTCTCCATGACGGAGCACACGCGGATCCCGGACATGCTCGTGATGAGCAGCGACGCCTGGGAGCGGCTGGACCCGGCGGACCAGGAGCTCGTGTCCGAGGCCGCCCGGGCCTCCACCGAGGAGCACAAGGCCATGTGGGCGGAGAGCATCCGGCAGTCGGTGGCCGAGGCGGAGGAGATGGGCGTCGAGTTCGTCACCGACGTCGACACTGACGCCTTCCGTGAGGCAACCCGACCGGTCGTCGACCGGTACGCGGAGGAGCACCCCGAGGTCGCGGAGCTCCTCTCAGTCATCGAGTCGGCCAGGGAGTGAGGAACGCAATGACGACGCAAGACCGTCTCGACAGGATGAGAGGAGTGCTCGGCGCGGTCCTCGTGTGGTTCGCCGGCACCCTCCTCGTCCTCATGACCTTCCTGGTGCTGTACCAGGTCTTCACCCGCTACGCGCTCGGCAGCCCGGTCGCCTTCACCGAGGAGCTCGTGCGGTACGCGCTCATCTGGACCTCCTTCGTCAGCGCCGCCTACGCGTTCCTCCACCGCAAGCACATGGCACTCATCGTGGTGCGGGACAAGTTCGGCCCGGCCACGCGGCGGGGCCTGATCATCGGCTCCGACGTGCTCGTGCTCCTCTTTGCCGTCGTCGTCCTCGTCGTGGGCGGCACGATGCTGGCGATCTCCGCCCGCAACGACTACTCGGCGCTGCTGGGGATCTCGCGCGGCCTCGTCTACGCCATCGCGCCCATCACCGGGCTCGCCATCACCGCCGCACAGGTGCTCAACATCTGGGAGGACCTCACCGGGGTCCCCATGGTCGCCCCGGAGGGAACTGACTGATGGAAGCTCTCACAGCCGTCGCCGTCCTGTTCGGCGCGTTCTTCGTCCTGCTGGCCGTCGGCGTCCCCATCTCCGTCGGGCTCGGCGTCGCCTCGTTCCTCACCGCGCTGGTGTTCCTCAGGTGGGACGACGCCACGTACGTGATCGGCCAGCAGATGAACGTCGGGATCGAGAGCTTCTCGCTGCTCGCCGTCCCGCTGTTCATCTTCGCCGGCAACATCATGAACAACGGCGGCATCGCCCGCCGGCTCGTCGATCTCGCTCTGGTGCTCGCCGGCCGGATCCCCGGCGCCCTGGCGCACACGAACGTCGTCGGGAACATGCTCTTCGGGGCGCTGTCCGGCTCGGCGGTCGCGGCGGCCGCTGCGATCGGCGGCACGCTGCACCAGCGGCAGAAGGAGGAGGGCTACGACCCTGCCTTCGGCACCGCCGTCAACATCGCCTCCGCGTCCACGGGTCTCCTCATCCCACCGACGACGGCCTCGATCGTCTACTCGACCGTCGCCGGCGGCGTGTCCGTCTCGGCACTCTTCATGGCCGGCTACGTGCCCGGCATCCTCATGGGGATCGTCGTCATGGTGATCGCGTACCTCTTCACCCGCCGCAACCGCTACCCCACCACCCGCTCCATCACCCCTGGTGGCGCGCTGAAGGTCTTCGTCCAGGCCATCCCCAGCCTGCTGCTCATCGTCGTCGTCGTCGGCGGCATCGTCGCCGGTGTCTTCACGGCGACCGAGGGCGCGGGCGCCGCGGTGCTGTACTGCCTGGTCCTGTCGCTGATCTACCGCAGCATGACGTGGCGGGACTTCAAGGAGGTCGTGACCCGGACGGTCGTCGCGACGGGCGTGGTCATGTTCCTCATCGCCGCTTCCTCGGGCATGTCCTGGGTCATGGCCTACACCGGCATCCCGGCGGCGATCACGGACGCTCTGCTCTCGGTGGCCGACTCGAAGGCGCTGATCCTCCTGCTGATGGTGCTCGTCCTGCTCGTCGTCGGGACGTTCATGGACATCACGCCGGCGATCCTGATCTTCACCCCGATCTTTCTGCCGATCGCCACCGAGCTGGGCATGCACCCGGTCCACTTCGGCATGGTGCTCATCCTCGCGATGTGCATCGGCACGATGACACCGCCGGTCGGTTCGGTGCTGTTCGTCGCGACCGGCGTGAGCGGGGTGACGATCGAGCAGGTGGTCCCCAGGCTGGTCCCCTACTTCGTCGGGCTCGTCCTGCTGCTCCTCGCCATCACCTACATCCCCGCTCTCTCGCTCGGGATCCCGGGTGCGATGGGGCTGCTCGGAGACTGACGCCGGGGCCGTCCACGCCGTGACGGGGTCCGCCCCGGCGCGTAGCGTGGGCGGCCCGAGGCCGACCAGAAGGAGGTGTCGAGGTGCTGGACTTCGCCGGCGATCTCATGGCGAGCGGACGCGACGTCGCCGTCGCCCGCATCGGCGGTGTCGACGAGAACATGGTGCGCCCGCACCGGCACGACTATTTCGAGATCTACGTCCTCGAGGCAGGCAGCCGCTACCACTGGGCCGACCGCAGCCTGTACCGGATCGAGCCGGCCGAGCTCATCGTCTTCCCGCCCGGGGTCGAGCACTTCTCGTACGCCGACGTGGGGGTCCGGTTCCGCCGGGTCGTCGTCTACTTCACCCCCGAGGCGGTGCTGTACCCGCACGTGCTCGACGCGATCCGGGACGAGGTCACGGTGGTGCGGCCGGGGCGGGGCGTGCAGCAGGTGGTCGAGGAGCTGCTCGCGGCCCAGGACGTCCTGGGTGACGTGTCGCAGGACGAGATGCGCCTGCTCGTCACCCAGCTCCTGGTGAGGATGCTCCGGGGCGAGCGCCGCGACGCCCGCACGGCGCCGCGCGAGGGACGGATCGCCGACGTCATCCACCACCTCCACGACCACTACGCCGAGCCGACCGACCTCGCGACGCTGGCGGAGAAGTTCTTCATCAGCCCGTTCTACCTCTCCCGCGAGTTCAAGAAGCACACCGGTGCGACGATCATCGGCTACGTCAACGACCTGCGCGTCGGCCGCGCGGAACGGCTCCTCCAGGAGACGGAGGACTCGGTAAGTCAGATCAGCGCGGCGGTCGGTTTCGCGAACGTCACCCACTTCAACCGCGTGTTCCGGGCGCGGAAGGACATGTCTCCGTCGCAGTGCCGGGCGCTGGAGAGGACGGGCCGCTCGGCCTAGGCGCGTCGCGCTCTGCGGGCCGTGCACGCCCGGGCCCCCAGCCGCTCATGGCTCGGGGCCCGGGCGATCTCGGTCTCAGCCCTGCACCACGACCGGAACGTCGTTCGCGGTGAGCTTCCAGTCCGTGGTGGAGAACGTCGCCGGGTCGATCTGGCCCTGGGCGATGACCCAGTCGATGATGAGCTGCCGGATCTCCTGCTGGGCGTTGTAGACCACCGGCGCCGTCGTCACGCCCGGGAAGTTCCCGCCGCCGGACTGCCGGTAGTTGTTGATGGCGACGACGAAGCGCTGCACAGGGTTGATCGGGGCGCCGTCGTACTGCAGGTTCTTGATCCGCGCGCCGGGTGCCTGGGCGATGTCGATGTCGTAGGTCAGCCGCGCGGTGTAGCCGGCCATGGTGTCGTAGTTGTAGTCCGGGGTGCCGTTCGGCGCGGTCGCGGTCACGGCGTTGGTGATCTCGTCCGGCGCGAACGGCCCCGCGCTGGTCACCTGCCTGAAGTACCGGGCGGAGAACTCGAGGTAGGCGCGCACCTGCTCGCCGGTGAGCACGATCCCGAGCAGGGTGTTGTCGAAGATGTACATCCCCGCCACGTCGCGCACGGTCACCTCGCCCTCCGGGATCGCCGCGGCCCGGTTGAACGGTGCGGAGATGGACAGGATCGGCAGCGCCGCCTCGGCCGTGCCCGCGAGCGCCCGGGCCACCTCGGCGGACTGGACGTGGTTGACGAAGTCCATCGCCGCGGTGTCCTCGTACCGCGAGGTCGCGGCGGACATCGCCGTCGCCGAGGTGCCGATCACCGAGTTAACGTACTCGCGCACGGTGGCGTGGTCGCCGCTGAGGATCGCGACGATCGCCGGGTCCTCCGGCACGGTGTTGGCGTTGAGCAGGTGCGCGCCGGCGGCGCTGACCTGCCACCGCCCGCGGACCTTGACCAGATCCAGGTCCATGACGGTGAGCCGCATGCCCCAGCGCAGGGGCTCGGAGAGCAGCACCTGCTTCCCGGTCTCCTTGTTGGTGACGAACCGCTGCGGGATCTCCAGGTGCGCGTGGCCCACGAGGATCGCGTCGATGTCGGGCACCTGCTCGGCCAGGAGGGTGGCCGCGTTCTCCGGGTAGGGCAGCGCGTCGCCGTAGGAGCTGGAGGTGTTGGGCCCGGAGTGGCAGGAGACGACGACGATGTCCGCCCCCGCCGCCTTCATCTGCGGGACGAAGACCTTCGCCTGCCCCACGATCCCGGGGAAGCGCACCTTGCCCTCGACGATCGCCCTGTCCCAGATGGCGACGCCGGGCGTGACCAGGCCGAGCACGCCGACGACGAGCTTGCGCCCGCCGTCGGGGTTGATCGTGTGCAGGCTGTACGGCTGGTAGACGGTCTCGCCGGTGTCCCAGTCCACGGCGTTGGCGCACAGCAGCGGGAAGTTGAGCTGCCGGTCGAAGGTGTCGAGCACGTCGAGGCCGTAGTTGAACTCGTGGTTGCCCATCGCGGCGGCGTCGAAGCCGATGGCGTTCATCGCCGCGGCCATCGGGTGGACGTGCCCGCCGGTGATCGGGTCGATCTTGGCGTAGTAGTACGACAGCGGGGTGCCCTGGATGGTGTCGCCGGCGTCGAGCAGCAGGCAGTTCTCCTCGCCCCGCTCGGCCCGCATCGCGGCGACGAGCGTGGAGATCTTCGCCAGGCCGATGTCGTTGTGCGCGCCGTCGTCGTACTCGGCGTCCTTGAAGTAGTCCCAGTTGAAGACGTTGCCGTGGGTGTCGGTCGTCCCCAGCACGGTCAGCCGGTACGCGTGCTTGTCCGCGGGCGGCGCGGCGTACGCGGGCGCGCCGGTCAGCGCGGTGCCCGCGGCCCCGAGGGCGGCGAGCTGCAGCAGCCGCCGCCGGCTCACCTCCGTGCCGAGCATCGCCTGGTGGGCGGACAGAGCCTTGTGGTCCATTGCCTCTCCTCATCGAGATACAGCTCCAGCGTCGTGCTGGGTCGACTGCTCGTGGCAGTGGGGAGAAGGTAGTCCCGGCCGTGCCCCCAATCCGCGTTTTGGGGCGACGCCGTTCCGGTGGACTTTCGCCGTCGTCCCGAGGCGCTCAGCCCAGTCGCGCGGCGGCACCCACGCCGTCGACGGCGCCGAGTCGTGCTCCGAGCCAGCGGATCTGGCGCCCGAGCTGCTCGGCGGCGCCGCCCTCGTGGCCGTTGAACGGGTAGACCACGATCTCCTTGTCGGTGCCGTCCGCCGGCTGCCCGTAGTGGTTGTAGGCGGCGAACACGGTGGACGGCGGGCACGTGACGTCCATCAGCGCCACGGAGACCAGCGCCGGCGCGCTGGCGCGGCGGGCGAAATTGACCCCGTCGAGGTAGGACAGCGTGCGGAACGCCTGCTCGACGTCACCCCGGTGGACGGCGAGGTAGGCGCTCACCTCGGAGTACGGCCGCGCGTCGGTGAGCTCGACCGCCCGGCGCATGTGGCACAGGAACGGCACGTCGGCCATGACCGCCGCGACGTCGGGCACCAGCCCGGCCACCGCGAGCGCCAGGCCCCCGCCCTGGCTGACACCCGTCACCGCCACCCGCGCCGGGTCGACCCCCGCGACCGTCCGCACCGCGTCGACCGCCCGGACCGCGTCGGTGAAGACCCGGCGGTAGTAGTGCTCGGCCGGGTCCAGCAGACCGCGGGTCAGGAAGCCGGGGAACGCCGGGCCCGCCCCGACCGGGTCCGGCGTGTCCCCGCCGGTGCCCCAGGCGCTGCCCTGGCCGCGGGTGTCCATGAGGAGGTGGACGTAGCCCGCGGCAGCCCAGGCCAGCCGCTCGTGCGGCAGCCCGCGGCCGCCGCCGTAACCCAGGTACTCGACGACAGCCGGCAGCGGCCCGGCCTCCCCCGCCGGGCGGGTCAGCCAGCCTCGCACCGGGTGGCCACCGAACCCGGGGAACGTGACGTCGTAGGTCTCGACGAGCGTCAGCCCGGTGTCGACGGGCTCGAGTCGCACGTCGAGGTCGAACGCTCGCGCCTCGGCGAGCGTCCCGGCCCAGAACTCGTCGAAGCCCTCAGGGTCGGGCACGTCCGGGAGGTACGTCTCGAGCTGGGCCAGGGGCAGGTCGTACAGGGGCACGTGGATCTCCGGGGTGCAGGTAGGCGGCAGGATCTGCGGACGGACTCGCTCCCCATCCTGGCAGGGCGCGGACGGGAGAACTGAGGTGGTTGCGGTCAGCGGTCGTGAGCGCGACGGTGAGCTCGGCCGGAGGCGAGCCGGCCAGCCGGCCGGTGCGACTGTCAGGCCCGTGACATTTTTGTGACACGCCGTCGGTAACCTTGACGCAGCGGCGCGCGCCGCCCTCCCCCTGGATCAACGACGAAGGACCCCACCCTCATGTCTGCACCCATCCCCCCGCCGCCCGCCGGCAGCCAGCCCTCTTACATCCCGCCGAGCGAGAACCAGCAGAACCCCTACACGCCGGCAGGGCCGCCGCACGGCCAGCAGTCCGGGCAGCCGGGCGTGCAGCCGTACGGACAGCCCGCCGACCAGCAGTACGCCCAGCAGTACGGACAGCCCTACGGCCAGACCGCGCCCTTCCCCGGTGGCCAGCGCCCCTCGAGCGGCCTGGCGATCGCGGCGCTCGTCGTCGGCGTCATCTCGTTCGTCCTCGCCTGGATCCCGGTGATCAACGTCGTCTCGATCCTCGGCGGCATCGCCGCGCTGATCCTCGGGATCGTCGCGCTGCGCAAGGCCAACCGCGGCGTCGCCGGCGGCAAGGGCCTGGCCATCGCCGGCACCGTGCTCGGCGGCGTCTCGCTCGTCATCTCCATCGTCATGAACGTCTTCCTCGGCGTGGCGATCGACGAGGCGATCAACAGCGCGGAGAGCGCCGCCCCGACCGTCGCGGCCCCGGTCCAGCCGGCCGAGGCCGAGGAGACCGCGGGCGACGAGCAGACGGTCGACACCGAGGAGCCGGCCGCCGCACCCGGCGGCCTCCTCCCCCTCGGTGAGGCCGCCGAGGTCGGCGACTACACGATCGCCGTCACCGGGCTGAACCTGAACGCCGACGAGGTGATCGCCGCGGCGGACGCGACGAACCCGGCGCCGGACGGTCAGTACGTCCTTGCCGAGGTCTCCGTGGTCTACAACGGCACGGAGGAGGGCAACCCCTGGATGGACCTGTCCTACATCCTTCAGGGCTCCGACGCCGCCGAGTACGACGACGGCACCTGCATGGCCATCGAGCCGAACTCCGTGGTCAACGTGCCGGCGCTCGCCACCGGCGACGCCGCGGACTACCAGGTGTGCCTGGACGTCCCGGCCGAGGCGATCGAGGGCGGCAGCTTCGCCATCGAGCCGCTGTTCTCCCTCGACGCGGCCGAGCGGGCCGTCTGGGAGATCCGCTGATCTGATGCGGCGGCCGCTCGGCCGCCAGAGGACGAGGCGCCGGAGGACTTCCTCCGGCGCCTCGTTCTGTCCGGACACCGGGCGGCGACCCTCCGTGCCTTGCGCCCGTCCGGCGGCGGGGCAGTGCCCCGGGCCCCGACGACGACCTGCAACCGGTCGCACTTACCGTGCGAGGAGCGGTCACGAACCGGACACGACCACCTGAAACGCTTGACGAACCGCCCAGAATCCGATTTCCTGGCCACACCGGCTCGACGAGCAACGACGACGTCACACACCACCCACAGGGACGAGCCCCCCACGATCACGCGACCGTGGGCAAGCACTGACATCGCCTGCAAGCGATTGCAGGCATTCGAGACGGATCATCAGATCCACCACGAGGGGACAGCAATGAAGCGCAGAACAGCAACGACGCTCTCTACCGCCGCCGTCCTGGCACTGGCGCTGGGCGCGTGCTCAGGCGCCGACGGCGCGAACGAGGCGCCCACGAGCGCCGACCCGGCCGAGGTGGAGGGGAGCGTCACCTTCTGGACCTACCCCATCGGCACCACCGGGGAGGGCGACTGGTGGGGGCCCCACGTCGAGGCCTTCAACGAGATCTACCCGAACGTCGACGTCGAGGTCATCGTCCAGCCGTGGACGAACCGCGAGGAGACGCTCGTGACCTCGATCGCCGGCGGCCAGGGGCCCGACGTCGTCTACTTCAACCCGGACTTCATCCCGAAGTTCGTCGAGGAGGGCGTCCTCATGCCGATGGACGACGTCGTCGACCCCGAGTCCTTCGTCCCCGCCTCGCTCGAGGCGATGACCTGGGAGGACTCGGTCTACAGCGTCCCGCTCCTCATGCAGATCCAGACCAGCTACTGCAACACCGAGGTCCTCGCTGCGGCGGGCGTCGAGAAGTGCCCGACGACGTGGGACGAGCTCGCCGAGGCCGGGCCTGCCGTCAAGGACGCCGGCTTCTACCTCACCGAGTACACGGGCGCGCTCGACATGACCCTCAACCACACCTTCTACCTCTACCTGTGGCAGGCGGGCGGTGAGGTCCTCTCCGAGGACATGACCGAGGCGACCTTCAACGGCCCCGAGGGCCTCGAGGCCCTGGAGTTCATCAAGCAGATGGTGGACGAGGGCTGGGTGCCCCAGCAGGCGCTCACCTCGGCCGACCCGTTCGAGCAGACGGAGGTCGGGAAGGCCCAGGTCGCCTACGTCATGGGCTCGAACCTCACCACCACCCGTGAGGTCGTCAACCCGGACGTGATCGAGACCGTCCCGCCGATGACCGGCGCGGAGCAGGTCGCCTCCGGCTCGGTCGGCGGTCTGTCGGTGCTCAACACCGCTGAGTCGCCCGAGGCGGCGCTGGCCTGGGTCGAGTACGTCACCGGGAAGGAGTTCGCCGAGACCTTCCTCGCCGAGACCGGCTACCTGCCCCCGCGCACGGACGTCACGGGGCTGTTCGAGGACGACCCGCAGACCGCGGGTGGCCTCGAGTACCTCGACACGATCCGCGTGGGCGTCATGCACCCGAACGCGCGGCAGCTCATCGACACGATCAGCCCGCACATCCAGTCGGCCCTGCTCGGCAAGGCCGAGCCGCAGGCCGCGCTCGATGCAGCGGCCGCCGAGGTGAACGAGATCCTCGCCCGCAGCGGCAGCTGACCCACGGCCTGGGCGGGGCACGCCCGCGGCGCGCCCCGCCCAGGCACCTCGAGAAAGGTTTCACTGTGGCGACACTCGCCCTGCCCACGCGGGCGGAACGGGACGGCGACAAGCAGCGACGCTCCGTCCTGAAGTCGAACGGCGCCCTCGTCGCGTACGTCTTCATCCTTCCGTACGTCGTCTTCTTCCTGGCGTTCCGCATCCTGCCCGCGATCTACGCCGCGGTGCTCAGCTTCGCCAAGTACGGCCTGTCCGGGAACGTGGGCTTCGTCGGCCTCGACAACTACGCGCGCCTTCTCGCCGACGACCTCTTCTGGAACTCGCTGCGGGTGACCGGGGTCTACACGGTCCTCGCCATCCCGCTCACGGTCGCCATCTCGCTGGCCGTGGCCACCCTGTGCAACCGCACCCTGCGGGGAATGAGCATCTACCGGACCATCTTCTTCCTGCCTGTCGTCACCTCTCCCGTCATGTCCGGCATCATCTGGGTCTGGATCTTCAGCCAGAACGGTCCGCTCACCTGGTTCCTCAACACGCTGCACCTGCCGGCCCCCGCCTGGCTGCAGAGCGAGATCTTCGTCCTCCCGGCGCTCGCCATCGTCAGCGCCTGGTCGAACTTCGGCTACGACATGCTCATCCTGCTCGCCGGCATGCTCGCGATCCCGAGGGAGTACTACGAGGCCGCCGAGCTGGACGGGACCTCCGGCTGGCAGCGCTTCCGCCACATCACCCTGCCGCTCCTCAAGCCGGCGCTGTTCTTCGTCGTCGTGCTGGAGATCATCCGCTCGTTCCAGGTCTTCGACACGATCTTCGTCATGACCGGCGGTGGTCCGGTCCGCGCGAGCTACTCCCTGACGTTCCTCATCTACGACCAGGGCTTCGGGTACTTCGACTTCGGCTACGCCAGCGCCGCGGGAATGGTGCTCCTCGTCATCACCCTCGTCGTCTCCCTCGCCCAGCGCCGCCTCCTGGGAAGGAGCTCGTCATGACCGCCGTCGCGACCCCCGAGACAAGGACCGCGTCCCGCCCGAGCCCGGCTGCGCCGCGCGCGCCGCGGCTCACCCGGCACCAGCGTGGGCGCCTGTACCACCTGCCGCTGGCGATCGGTGCGCTGCTCACGGCGTTCCCGTTCTACGCGATGCTCGCCCTCTCGGTGCAGCCGGGTCAGGCCGTGCGCCTGCCGGACTCGCTGCTGCCGAGCAGCATCTCCTTCGACGCCTACAGCAGGGCCCTGGGCAGCAGCTCGGTGCCGACCTGGGCGATCAACTCGACGATCTACTCGGTCGTCTCGGTGGTTCTCGTCCTGCTCTTCGCCTCGATGGCCGGCTACGCCTTCGCGAAGAAGCGCTTCTTCGGCCGGGAGCTGATCTTCTGGGTCTTCGTGGCGATGATGATGGTGCCCCACCACCTGACGCTCATCCCCCAGTTCATCCTGGTCTCCGAGCTCGGGGGCCTGGACACCATGTGGGGCCTCATCGTGCCGACGATCGCCAACGCCCAGGCGATGTTCCTCATGCGCCAGTTCATCCAGGACATCCCTGACGAGCTCATCGAGGCGGCCCGCATCGACGGCGCCGGCGAGTTCCGGATCTACTGGTCGATCATCCTGCCCCAGACCAAGCCGATCATGGCCACGCTCGGCACGTTCGTCTTCCTGTGGCACTGGAACGACTTCCTGTGGCCGTTGGTCTCGCAGCGATCACCGGACAACTACGTCCTCACGGTGGGTCTGAACACCCTGCAGGAGCAGCAGGTCCCCCTCGCGACCATCATGGCGGCCGCCGTCGTCACGTTCATCCCGGCGCTGATCGTCTTCATCCTGCTGCAGAAGTACTTCGTCCGCGGCGTGATGATGAGCGGGCTGAAGTAATGCCGAGGATGGACCTCCCGCCCGAGGAGCTGGAGGCCTATCTGCCCGCACGCACGGAGCCCGCAGACTTCGACCACTTCTGGCGCCGCAGCGTCGAGGAGTCGCGGGCGGCCGGGACCGGCGCCACGTTCACGCGAGTCGACGCCGGGCTCGAGGTCTTCGACGTCTACGACGTCTCCTTCCCCGGCTTCGGCGGCGATCCGGTGGCCGCGTGGCTCGTCACGCCGCGCGGACCGGCCGGCCCGCTGCCGTGCGTGGTGCAGTACCTCGGCTACGGCGGCGGACGTGGCTTCCCGTTCGAGCGGACGCTGTGGGCCTCGGCCGGCTACGCCCACCTCGTCATGGACAACCGCGGGCAGGGTGCGAGCCTCGGCTCGGCGGGCGCCACGGCCGACAGCGGCTCCAGCGCCGGCGCCCAGGCCGTGGGCTACTCGACCCGCGGGATCCTCGATCCCGAGCACTTCTACTTCCGTCGTCTCTACACCGACGGCGTCCGCGCCGTCGACGCCGTGCGGGAGCACCCGGACGTCGACCCCGACCGGATCGTGGTGGCCGGGGGCAGCCTCGGCGGCGGCACCGCCCTGGCGGTCGCGGGTCTCGCACAGGGGCTCGCGGGGGCGCTCGTCGACGTCCCCGCGCTGTGCCACCCGAGGCGGGCGATGGAGGTGGTCGAGGGCAACACCTACCGGGAGATCTGGACCTTCCTGCGCACGCACCGCGACCGCGCCGACGACGTGTTCCGGACGCTCTCCTACGTCGACGGCATGAACTTCGCCGTCCGCGCCACCGTCCCGGCACGGTTCTCGGTGGCGCTGATGGACGACGTCGTCCCCTCCTCGTCCGTCTACGCCGCCTACAACCACTACGCCGGGCGCAAGAGCATCGACGTGTGGCCCTACAACCGGCACGAGGCGGGCGGGCCGTACCAGTCCTCCAACCAGCTGCGGTTCGTCCGCGAGCTCCTCGCCACGGTCCCCGCGGCCGCCTGAAGGGCACGGATCATGGCCGTCAAGCTGCGCGACGTCGCGCGCCACGCCGGCGTGTCGGCCCCCACGGCCTCGCGCGTGCTCTCGGGCAGCGACTACCCCGTGGCCCCGGAGCTGCGCGAGCGCGTGGAGCGGGCCGCGCGCGAGCTGGACTACGTCCCCAACGCGCAGGCGCGGGCGCTGCTGCGCGGCAACGAGGGCACCGTCGGCGTCCTCGTCGGCGAGGTCGACGACCCGTACTTCTCCGAGATCGTCAACGGCATCCAGGAGGTCGCCGCCGCGCGCCACCTGCTGGTCACCATCTGCCACACCCACCGCGACGTCGACCGCGAGCTCGAGTACTTCCGGCTGCTCCAGGCCCACCGCACGGGCATCGTGATCATCGCCGGGTCCGGGCTCACCGACGAGCACTACACCTCGGCGATGGCCACCCGGAGCCGCTCCTTCGAGGCGGCCGGCGGCCGCGTCGTCGCGATCGGCCAGGCGCAGTTCGACGTCGACCGGGTGCTCGCCGACAACCGCTCCGGCGCCCGCCGGCTCGGCGCCCACCTCGTGAGCCTCGGCCACCGCGAGGTCGGGGTCGTCGCCGGCGACCCCGCCGTCGCCTCCACCCTCGAGCGCGTCGAGGGCCTGCGTGAGAGGGTCGAGGCCGCCGGCGGCACGGTGGTGGTACGACACGGCCCGGCCACCCGGGACGGCGGGTACGACGGCGCCGCCGAGCTGCTCGCCCGGCACCCCGGGCTCACCGCGATCGTCGGCTCCGCCGACCAGATGGCGATCGGGGCCCTCGCACGCCTGCGCGAGGCGGGACGCGCCGTCCCGGACGAGGTGTCCGTGGCCGGCTTCAACGACATCGCGATCGCCCGGGACCTCATCCCGTCGCTGACGACAGTGCGCCTCCCGCTGCGCGCCATGGGCGCCGCCGCCCTGGAGATGGCGCTCGCGCCCGCGCCGACGGCGGACCCGCTGGTGGCCTCGCTCGGCACGGAGCTCGTCGTGCGCGGCTCGACGGCCCCGGCGCCGCGGCGCTGAGGGCACCGGGCCTCCGGCCGCATCACCTCACGCGCGGTAGACGGTGGCCCCGGCGACCGTCGTCGAGAGGACCCGGGTGGTCCCGTCCTCGCGCTCGACCTCGACGACGTCGCCGGCCGCGACGTCCTCGATCCCCAGCACGCGGGCGGGGTTGCCCGTGGCCATCGCGAGGAGGGCCGTCTCGTCGAACGGCAGGTGTTCGCCGGCCCAGTCGAGGCAGGCGCGCAGCGAGCGGCCCGACCCGGCGAGCAGCGAGGTGCCGGCGAGCGTGAGCCGACCGTCCTCGCCGACGGTGACCGCCCCGCCGACGGGCGTCTCGTAGTCCCCCGGCGGCCGGCCCGCGAGCGCCGCCGAGTCCGACGTCAGCACGCACCGCTCGGGAGACTTGGCGCGGATCATGGTGGTCAGCGTGTCCGGCGGCAGGTGATGGCCGTCCGCGATGAGCATCGCGGTCAGCCGGTCCTCGGCGAGGATCGCCCACAGGTGGTTCGGGTGACGCGGGAGGGTCGCCCGGCAGCCGTTGCCCACGTGCGTGGCCAGCGTCGCGCCGGCGTGGGCCGCCCCCCTGATCTCGTCGGCCGTGGCCGCGGTGTGGCCGACGGACACCACGACCCCGCTCGCGCGGGCGGCCGCGACGTACTCCGCGGAGCCGGGCCGTTCGGGAGCGAGCGTGACGATCCGGACGAGCCCGCCGCACGCCTGCTGCCACCGGTCGAGCTCGGCGGGGTCGGGGTCACGGAGGTGCTCCAGGTCGTGCGCCCCGCGGGCGCCGTCGGCCGGGCTGAGCGCGGGGCCCTCGACGTGCACGCCGACGATCGACGCCGCGACGTGCTCGTCGGCCGTGCGTGCCTCGGCGACGGCCCGGAGGGCCCTGAGGATCTTCTCCTCCCCGGCGGTCACGATCGTCGGCAGGTACCTCGTCACCCCCTCGCGCCACAGCGCACGGGTGAGCTCGACGACGACCTCGGGCGTCACGTCGTCCGCGTTGACGTCGTGCCCGGCGAACCCGTTGACCTGCAGGTCGACCAGGCCCGGCTGCTGGCTGCGCACGGTGGGCACCGTACCGTCAGGAGGCCGTGACGTGCCCGGACGCCCCGGCGCCCGTACGCACGGGCACGCCCGCAGGCTCGGGCACCCCGGCAGGCTCGGGCACCCCGGCAGGCTCGGGCAGCAACGAGGCGGCGGCCGCGTCGAGGTGCATGGACGCGCGCGGGTGCTCCCGCAGGACGCTCCCCGGGCAGCTCGGCGAGACCGGGCCCACGAGCGCGTCCGCGACGGCGCGCGCCTTGTGCGCGCCGAGGACCGTCGCGACGACGACGGCGGCCGAGGTCAACGCGGGGACGGTGAGCGTGAGCGCCCGGGTCGGGACGTCGTCGAGCGTGTCGAACAGCCCCTCCGCCACCTGCTGGTCGCGGGACCGCGCGTCCAGCTCGATGACCCGCAGCTGCTCGGGGTCGTCGAACCGGGCGACGTCCGGCTCGTTGAAGGCCACGTGCCCGTTGATCCCGAGACCGAGGCACGTCAGGTCGATCGGCGCCTCGGACAGCAGGCCGGCGTAGCGTGCCGCCTCCGCCGTCGGGTCGGCGGTCGTGTCGATGCGGACGAAGCCCGCCTGGGCCGCCGCCGGGAGCCGGTCCTGGAGCCACCGGCCGAACGCCTGAGGTCGGTCCGGAGCCAGACCGAGGTACTCATCCATGTGGAAGCTCGTCACGAGCGACCAGTCGATGCGCGCGTCCGCGGCGAGGGCGGCGAGCATCTGCTCCTGGGACGGCGCGCTGGCGAAGATCACCCTCGCCCGCCCCCGGGCCCGGAGCGCGTCGAGGATCGCGGCCGCGGCGGTGCGGGCGGCGTCTGCCCCCGCCGCCTCCGGCGTCGGGTGCACGTGGACACCGGACGTCAGCGGCGACGCGGTCGGCACATCGTTCATGTCTCCCCAATCGTTGCAATCGGTTGCACCATAACCGGCCCACGTTCACCGTGCAAGCGATTGCAGGCCGCGCGCCCGGAGCGCTAGCGTCGCCCTGGTGAACCCCGGACACGCCTTCAGCCACGCCCCCTCGCGGGCCCGCCGCGAGCTCGAGGACGTCGTCATGCCGTTCTGGCTCGAGCGGGGGGTCGACGAGCGGCACGGCGGCTTCCACACGTGCTTCGACAACCGTGGGCACGAGCGCACCTCGACGGACAAGTTCACCTGGTCCCAGGGCCGCTTCGTGTGGCTGCTGGCCCACCTGGCGGACCTCGCGAGACGCGGGCTGGTCTCCTTCGACGCCGATCATCTCCTCGCCGTCGCCGGCCGAGGCGCGAGGTTCCTGCGCGAGCACGCGATCCTCGACGACGGCACCTGCCGCTTCCGGGTGCACCGCGACGGCAGCGCGGCCGCCGAGCCGCCGGCGCGCAGCGTCTACGCGGACCTCTTCGCCGTCATGGGCCTCGCGGAGCTCGCCCGGGTCTCCGGCGACCCGGGCTGGCTGGAGCCGGCGGAGCCGGTGCTCGACCGGGCCCGCCGCGACATCCTCGCCGGGACCGCGCCCACTCCGCCGTACGAGGTCCCGCCGGGGCACCGCGCGTTCGGCCCGCACCTCATCCTGCTCAACACGCTCGTCGTCCACGAGGGGGCCGCCCGCACGCTCGGAGTGCCCGGGCACGCGGACTGGACGGCCGGCGAGCTCGACCACGTCCTGGGGCACCAGCTGCCCGGCGGGACCTTCGCCGAGATGGTGCCGAGCGACGCGGACCGCGGCGGCACCCTCGTCGCTCGGCACCGGGTGCCCGGCCACGGGCTCGAGGCGGTGTGGGTGGCGCTCGAGGCCGCCGAGCTCCTGGGTCGCGACGACGCCCGCCCCGCCCTGCTCCGCGCCGTCGCCGCCCTGTGCGAGCTGGGCTGGGACGGCGAGCACGGCGGCCTGCTGCGCTACACCGACGCGGACGGCCCGGGTCGCCCGTCCGGAGCCTCGGGCGGGACGCCGTACGAGGACCTCGTCGTGCGCACCTGGGACACCAAGCTGTGGTGGGTGCACTCCGAGGCGAGCGCCACCACCGCGATCGCGGCCCACCGGTACGGGGACCCCGCGGCGGCCGAGTGGTTCGAGAGGATCTGGCGGTACACGCTCGAGACGTTCCCCGGCGGGGACGAGGGCGCGGAGTGGGTGCAGATCCGGGACCGTCGCGCCGCACCGCTCGACGAGGTGGTCGCCCTGCCGGTCAAGGACCCGTTCCACGTCGCGCGCAACCTCGCCCAGATCGTCGCGCTCGGGGACGACGACGGCGGCCCCCCGGCCGGGGTCAGCCCCGCCGTCGCCGCGGCGCCGGCCCCGTCGTCCCCCGGACGGTGAGCACGCCCTCGACCCTCGCGCTGCGGACGGCCTCCCCGGCCACCACCTGCTCGAGCAGCTCGACGGCCCGCCGCCCGAGCTCGTCGATGGGGGCGGTCACGGTCGTCAGGGCCGGGGTCATCGTCCGCGCCAGGAGCACGTCGTCGCACCCGACGACGCTCACGTCCACCGGGGCGTGCACGCCCAGCTCCGCCAGGCCCGAGAGGACCCCGCACGCCATGAGGTCGTCGAACGCGAGGATCCCGGTGGCCCCGGAGTCGACGAGCACGCGGGCTGCCGCACGGCCGTCCTCGAACTGAGCCTCGAACGGCCCGAGCTCGACGAGCTCGACCTCGTGCTCGTCCGCCCACCGGCGCACGGCCTGCGCGCGGCGGCCGGCGGCCCACGAGTCCGCGGGGCCCCGCAGCAGCGCGAGCTTGGTGTGCCCGTGCTCGCGGAGATGATCGGCGGCCGCCCGGAGGGCTCCGGTGTTGTCGCACACGACGCCGGGCAGACCCTGGATGGTGCGGTTGACGACGACGGCGGGCAGGCCGCCGACCACGTCCTTGAGGGCCGCGCTCGAGGCGCGCGGGGACGCGACGACGAGCCCGTCCACCTGCGCGGCGAGCTGCCGGACGAGCCGGGGCTCGGCCCTGCCGTTGGCCTCGGCGTCCACGAGCAGGACCCCGACGTCGCGCGCGCCGGCCGCCTGCTCCACCGCCCGCACCAGCGGCGGGAAGAAGGGGTTGGTGATGTCGGGGACGAGCAGGCCGATGAGCCCGGTGCGCCCGGTGGCCAGGCCGCGGGCGGCCCGGTTGGGCGCGTACCCGAGCCGGTCGGCCTCGGCCATGATCCGCTCGCGGACGTCGGAGCGCACGAGGTCGGGGCGGGAGAAGGCGCGCGAGACCGTCGACGCCGAGACTCCCAACTCCCGTGCGATCGAGTAGATGGTCACGCGTGCCATGCCCGGCCTCCCGCCGTCGTGCCCGCTCCGGGCAGGGTCGATACAAGCTGCTCCGGCCGGGGCGTGCCACCGGTGTCGGCGCCCGGGCCGGCGAGGTGACCCGCCAGCCAGGCGACGCACGCGGCGAGCACGTGCGGCGGGACCGGGTGGCCGCCGTCGTGCGTGAGCACGTCGAGCCCGCCGCCCTCCCCCCACCGCGCTGCCGCCTGGGCGAGAAGGTCGCGGTTGTGCGCGCCGTCGCTCGAGCCGCCGCCGACGAGAAGGAAGGGGCGGGGCGCGACGAGGCCGAGCAACTCGTCCAGGTCGCGGTCCTTGGGCACATGCTCTCCCAGGTACCAGGGCGCCGCCCAGTTCGAGTGGGCGAACCCCACGCCGGGCTCGTGCGCGGCGGCGGCCGCGACGCGCGGGTCGAGGGCGGCGGTGACGAGGGTGAGCTTGCCGCCGAGCGAGTGGCCGAGCAGGCCGATCCGCCCGGGGTCGACGTCGTCGAGCGTGCGCAGGTGGTCGACGGCGGCGATGACGTCGGAGACGCTGCGCCCGAGCGGGGTGTCCGCCCGGGTGGCCGCGTGCCGTGCGGCGGCCGGCCCGTACCGGCCGTCCAGGTCCGCGGGTGCGTCGGTCCCCGCGACGGTCTCGAACCACCACGGCACCACCATGACGACGAGGCCCGCCTCGACGAGCGGCGCGGCGAAGGCGTGGAGCGCACCGGGGGTGGTCGGGCGCGGCGACGGGCGGCCGAGGACGGACTCGACGTCGTAGAACGGCACGACGACGGCAGGCCGGCGTGCGGGTGCCGGACCGAGGGCAGGCCGGGCCACGGCGCCGTCGGCCTCGGACGGCCGCACGATCACGCAGGTCAGCTCGTCACCCGGGGCTCCCAGGGTGACCTCCTGCTCGGTCCAGCGCGGGTCCAGCGGCTTTCCGGCGGCCCGCTCGGGCCCCGGGCGCCACGGCACGTCCCGGCGCCCGTCGACGCCGAGCCGGTCGACCCACCACTCACGGACCTCATCCACGAGCGAAGCGTCGCACACCACTGCAACCGCTCGCAGCCCGGCGCGCGGCTGCACAGGTGCCGGCCCCCGGCCGCCTTCGGACGGCCGGGCTGGGCCGGTGTGCGTCAGACGACGCCGGGTGCGGTGAGCGGGAAGCGGGCGAGGTCGGTGCCGTGCATGCCCCAGGTGGCCCGCCCGTCCGGGCTGATGCTGAACGTCGGGTTGTTGTACCAGCCGTTGGGCACGGCGTCGTGGAGCAGGCGTCCGTCGTCGGTGGCCGGTCCCGGCAGCTCGCGGATGTCGTTCGCCCAGTGCACCCAGGTGAGCACCCGGTCGCCCGCGGCGCCGAAGCTGCCGTAGCCGCCGAGGTCGCCCCGCATGACGATCCGCCGGGTGACCAGGTCGTAGGCGAACCAGTGGCCGCGCGGCCGGCGCCCCATGGCGTACAGGAGGTTCCCGACGACGTGGACGCCCTCGTAGGACAGCCAGGCGGGGCGGAGCTCCTCCCGCCACAGCAGCTCGCGGGTGTCGATGTCGACGGCGGCCACCTGTGCGGCGGACCGCACCGGGCCGCCGGTGGACTCCCCGTAGGTGTCGCCGACGATGTAGGCGGTGCGCCCGGAGACGGCGACATCCATGACGCTCTGCTCCGGCAGGTACTCGCGGTGGCTGTCGAACTCGCCGGTGCGCAGGTCGATGAACGTCAGGGCGCCGGTGTGCAGACCGCCGGTCGGGCCGGAGGCCACGAGGAGCTGGTCGCCGTCGAGGTCGGCGTGCATGGCCTTGGTGCGCATCTGCTGGTTGCCGAGGATGCCGAGCGGCGTGACCGCGAGGCTGGCCGGGTCGATGGCGAGGATCTGCCCGCTCGGGTACATCGCGGCGTAGACGACGCCGTGACGCCCCTCCGCGAGCGCCTTGGGCTCGCCGTTGACGTCGAACCGGGCGCTCGTGCCGTCCAGCGGGCGGTGCACGGTCATGGCGTAGTGGCCGCCGACCCACACGCGCTGGTCGCTGTGGAGCAGCATCGCCTGGGCAACCTCGGGGTAGCCGAAGCCGCGGGTGGTGGTGTCCCAGACGGTGGCCGTCCCGCCGGGGGCGACGAGCCAGACGTGACCCAGCCCGCTCACGCCGAGCAGCCGGCCGTCCGGGGCCGCGGCGAGCAGGACGTTCTCCACGTGGTCGATCGGCCGGGCCACCCTGGTCAGCCCGCCGGCGGTGACCTCGTAGAGGTTGGTCGTCAGGCGGGCGAGGGCGTAGACCTTGCCGTCGGCGCCGACGGCGAGCTGGTCGATGTAGCGGTCCTCCTCCGGGATCTCCCGGACCACGCGCCCGGAGCCGTCGGGCTGCATGGAGATCACCTGCCGCCCGCTGGCGACGTAGAGGCTGCCGCCGTGGGCGACGAGGTCGAGGATGCCGACCGGGGAGTCGCTCAGGTGCGCGGTGAGGTCCACCGGTTCGCCACCGTCCTTCGACCAGCGCAGCAGCCCGCCGGGCGCCGCCGAGCCGCCGTAGACGTAGCTCTCGTCGACAGCGATCGACGTGGCGTACAGCGAGGACGAGACCCGGCCGTAGGTCTGCACCGACCTGTCCGCCAGGCTCACCCGGCGCACCGTGCAGTCCGGGTAGGTACCGAGGTAGAGGTACCCGCCGTCGACGACCATGTCGTAGTACCACGTGGTCTCGGGCCCCACGGCCGCCCAGCGCTCGAGTGCCTTCGTCGCCGGGTCGAAGCGCCACACGTGGGAGCTGCCGGCCGGGCCGATGTACACGTACCGACCGTCGCTGACGAGGCGCTGCCCGCCCTTGCTCGCCACGGGCAGGTCGTCGACGGAGACCGCCTCGCCCGTGCGCAGGTCGAACCGGGCCAGCCGCAGGCGCCCCTCGGGGGTGTTGTAGCGGGACGTGAGGACGACCGTCTCTCCGTGCACCGCGGCCCCGCGCACGGCGGCGGTGAGCGACGCCGGGCCGAACAGCGCGGGGTCGAGCGGGGCCGGCACGGTGAGCGCGGCGTCGTCGAAGTGGAAGACCCCCGCGTTCGTGCTCGAGGAGTACAGCAGTACCGTCGCGCTCACGGCGCCCTGAGGTGCCTCGCCGCGCACGTCCACCTTCTGCCAGCCGCCCAGCGCGGCGACCGTCGTGGCACCCGACCACACGCGCACCCCACGGGCGTCCCAGAACTCGAGGTACACCGCGGCCTGGCCGCGCTCGCCGTGGGCGAAGGCGGAGCCCTCGTACGTCACGCCGGGCTCGACCGGCACCGCGTCGCTGCGCAGGCCGACGCTCACGGTCGTCCCGGTGTCGTCGAGCCGCACGCTGCGCGCACCGGAGCGCACGTGCTCCGTGGACGTTGCCACGCGCCCCTGCGAGTCGGCACCGAAGAGCTCCCACCGGGCCGGCACGCTCCCCGCAACCTCCTCGAACCCGGGGTTGGCGAGCAGGTTCGGCACGGGGCGGCCCGGCGTGGCCGCCCGGGCCGCGTCACCGAGGAACGCCGTCGCGATGCCGGCGCCCAGCGCTCCGGAGAGGAACGTACGCCGTCGCAGCCCTCCGGAGGACGAGGCACGGAGATCGTTCGCGGGGTGGTTGTGAGGGTCGTCCGTGATCGCGGCCATGCGTCATCTCCTCAGTACGAGGGCACAGATTGGAAGGAGCGGAAGGAACTGGCGACGGAGCCGCCGCAGCATTGCCGTCGTTGGCGTGGCTGTGAGAAAGGCTTTTCTTGGCGCGCTTAGAAGGTATTGACCCCAGGGCCTGGCGTCAAGAGCCCGACCGGAATATCGGCCTGGAGGTTCCGCCGCGCTTGCGCTACGTTTCCTGCAATCGCTTGCAGTGACGACACGAGCTGGGCGGGAACGCCCGCCACCCGTCCCGCCGAGCGACAGGCCAGCGCCCCGGCAGGGGGTGGGCGCGGCCACCACGCGATCACGAAGGAGTGCTCATGTCATCTCGTCCTCGTCCCCGCGCATGGTCAGCCACCGCGCTCGGTGCGGCGCTCGGGCTCGCCACCCTGGCGCTCACCCCGGCCGCGGGCGGCGTCACGCCCGCCGAGGCTCCCGCGCCACCCCCACCGGCGGAGGGGACGTTCGAGGACCTCGGCGTCGCGATGCGCGCACCGAACGTGCGCCTCTCCGACGTGGACGTCCTGACGGACGGCACGCCGGTGGCCTACCTGTTCTCCGACGGTGAGCCGGTGAGCTTCAACGTCGTCGACCTGCGCTCGGGCGCGGTGCTCGACAGCCACGAGATGCCGCCGTACTCGGTGGCCTCGGCGATCGACGTCGCGGCGGACGACACGGTCTACCTCAGCGTCCGCAGCCCGAACGACGGCACGCTGTGGAGCTACGACCCGGCCGCGGAGAAGCTCACGCGGATCGCCTCGGGCGTCGCGGGCGAGCAGATGCTGCGCACGATCGACGTCGACGGCACGACCCTCTACGGCACCACCTTCCCGAACGCCGAGCTCTACGCCCTCGACCTCACCACCGGCGAGCTCACCGAGTACGGGCGCGTCGCCGCGACCGGCGACTACGCGTGGGGCCTTGAGGCCGACGGCGGAGACGTGTGGGTGGGCGCCGGCACCCCGGCCCAGCTCTACGACGTCGACCCCGCCGACGGCGCCACCACCCCGCTCCCCCTGCCGCCCGCCGTGGCCGCCCGCGGAGGGTTCATCCAGCGCATCGAGACGCACGGCGACCTGCGGTTCCTCTCCCACCGCGCCGTCGACGGCGCCACCGTCACGGTCGTGGACCGCTCGGCGGCCGTCGTCGACGAGCTCGTCGTCAACGGGCTGTGGAACTCCACGGAGGCCTCCGTGCACGGCACCTTCTACTACCTCGACGCCGGCAACGGGGTCCAGGGCTACGATGTCGCCGCCCGCACGTCCCGTGCGCTCGAGCTGGCACCGACCGTGGAGGGCGTCACGGCGGGCACCTCCCGGCTCTTCCTGGCCGAGCTTGGAACCCCGGAGTTCCCGGGACACACGGTGGTGGGCGTCCGCACCGACGGCCGGATCTGGCGCCAGAACGTCGCCACCGGCCACGGCGACGTCCTCGCGGCCCCGGCCATCGGCTCGCCGGTGACGACGATGTCGATCGGCGAGGGCGGCGACGGGCAGGTCTACGTGGGCGCGTACCTCAGCCCGGGAGTCATGGCGCGCGTCGACCCGGCGACGGGCGCGGTCGAGCAGCTCGAGGGCCCGGAGCAGGCCGACTCGATCGCCGCCCACGGCGACCTCACGGTCATCGGCAGCTACCCGGAGGCCGTGTTCCACGCGGCCCGGGCCGGCGAGCCGTGGGAGTGGGGCGTCAACCCCGCCCACGTCCTCACCCTCGGCCGCGCCGCCACGGGCCAGGACCGGCCGCGCAGCCTCGTCTCGGCGGGCGACGTCGTCGCCGCCGGCACGATCGCCAACTACGGCGAGCTCGGCGGCGCGCTGACCCTCTTCGACCCGGAGACCGGCGCCCACTCGCTGCACCGGGACGTCGTCGAGGACCAGAGCATCGCCTCCCTCGCCTACGCGGACGGGGTGGTCTACGCCGGCACGTCGATCCACGGCGGCCTGTCCTCCGTCCCCACGCAGACCACCGCCGAGGTCTTCGCCTGGGACGTCGCATCCGACTCCCTCGTTGCGAGCGGCCCGGTCGTCGAGGGGGCCACGGTGATCCACGCGCTCGTCGCCGACGGCGTGGGGCGGATCTTCGGCATGACGGACAACGGCGTGCTGTTCGAGTACGACACCGCCAGCCACGACGTCGTGCGGTCGGTCCAGACGGGGATCCGGAACGCCAACATCTGGGGCGACCAGAGCGACCTGGGCTACAACCCGCTCGACGGGCAGCTCTACGGCTCGGTCGCGGACAAGCTGCTGCGGATCGACCCGGCCGACCTCTCGGTCGAGATGTTGCGCGAGAGCGGGGCGCGGAACTCCGCCGTCGCCCACGGGGACGTGTGGCAGACCGACGAGACGAACGTGGCGCGATACGACCTGCCCGGCGCGTGCGACCGGACGGTGAGCGGGTACCACGAGGGGCCGCTGACCGTCTCGGCCGGCACCACCTGCCTCGAGGAGGCGCACGTGGCCGGGCCGCTGCGGGTCGGCCCCGGCGCGGCGGTGGTCGTGGAGCGCTCGGTCGTGGACGGGCCGGTGCGCGCCGCCGGCGCGGAGTCGGTCGCGCTGCGCTCGACCCGGGTGGGTGGACCGGTCGAGGTGACCGGGACGACCGGGCGGGTGGCGCTCGCCGGGCTGACGGTCGACGGTCCGCTCGACTGCACGGGCAACGCCTTCGCCCCGACCGACGAGGGCGCACCCTCCGAGATCTCCGGGCCCACGCGGGGGCAGTGCGCCGGCTGGTGAGGCCGCTCACCACCCGCGCCGAGAATGCCCTAAGTGCCCGTCCGGCACGCTCGACGAGCAGTTAGGGCATTCTCGAGCCGCCTCGCGGGGCGGCTTGACGTGGTGCAACCGATTGCAGATAGGCTGGTGGCGCCCCGCCGCCATGACGACCAGGGCCACCCGACCGCGAGGACGACGACGTGAGACGCATCGGATTCATCGGCACCGAGAACTCCCATACCGACCATTTCCTGCGCCTGCTCAACACCGAGGCGCGCCACCCCGGCTTCCGGGGCACCGCACTGGCCGGCGGGTCCGGCCCGCGAAACAACCAGCTGGCCGAGACATACGGCGTGGACGTCGTCGTCGAGGACCCGGCCGACCTTCTCGGCCGGGTCGACGCCGCCATCGTCTCCACCCGCGACGGCGCCCGGCACCGCGAGCAGGCGCTCCCGCTCCTGGAGGCCGGCGTGCCCGTGCTCGTGGACAAGCCGCTGGCCACGACGACGGCGGACGCCGAGGCGCTCCTCGAGGTCGCGGGCCGCAGCGGGGCCCCGCTGGTCTCGTGCTCGGCGCTGCGCTTCGTCCCCGAGATGCCCGACCTCCGCGACGGCGAGGCGGGGCCGGTGCGGGCCGTGCACGTCGTCGGCCCGGCCGACCCGGACAGCGAGCACTCTGGCCTGTTCTTCTACGGCATCCACCACGTCGAGGCCGCCCTGGAGATCCTCGGCAACCCCGCCGTCGCCGCGGGCAGCCTTGACGTCACCGCGGTCCGTCACGGGGACACGACCGTCGCCAGCACCTGGATCGGCGGCGCCGCCGTGACGCTGACGTTCGTCACCCCGACCGACACCCACCGGGCGCCGTTCCACGCCACGGTCGTGCGCCCGGGCTCCGTCGTCGCCCGCGAGCTCACGCTCGGGCCCGACTACAACGCCCCCGCGCTGGCCCGCTTCATCGCCGCGGCCGAGGGGGGCACCGCCCCGGACGACGGCGCCCTCCTGGCTCCCGTCGCCGTCCTCGAGTCAGTCGTCCACGCCCTGGGAAAGGACCACCGATGAGCACTCCCGCACCGCTGCGCACCGGCGTCATCGGCGTCGGCACCATCGGCCGCGCCCACGTCGCCCGTTTGCTCTCCGGGCGGGCGCCCGCCGAGCTGGTGGGCGTCGCCGACGCCGACCCGCAGGCGGCCGCCGTGCTCGCGGCCGAGCACGGGACCGAGGCCGCCGGCTCGGTCGACGAGCTGCTGGCGCGCCCGGACGTCGAGGCGGTCGTCGTCGCCGTCCCCTCGGGGCTGCACGCCGAGGTCGCCGTCGCCGCGCTCGACGCGGGCAAGCACGTCCTGCTCGAGAAGCCGATCGAGGTCACCGTCGAGGCGGCGGACGCGATCCTTGCGGCCGAGGCCCGCTCGGGCCGCACACTGTCGGTCGTGAGCCAGCGCCGGTTCGCGCCCGAGAACCAGCTGATCCACCGCATGATCCGCGAGGGCACGCTCGGGAGAATCACGGCGGCCACGGTGGAGATCGCGCTGTGGCGCAGCCAGGAGTACTACGAGTCCGGGGCGTGGCGCGGCACGTGGGCGCTCGACGGCGGCGGCGCGCTGATGAACCAGGGCATCCACCTGGTCGACCTGGCCCTGTGGCTGCTCGGCGAGGTCGAGGAGGTCTACGCCCACGCCGGCCTGCTCGCCCACGAGCGCATCGAGGTCGAGGACACGGTGACGATCACGGCGCGGATGAGTTCCGGCGCCCTGCTCACCTTCCTCGCGACGACGACGGCGCACGGGGACCTGCCCATCCGGATGGCCGTCATGGGCGACGGCGGGCACGTGGTCACCGAGTCCGAGCGGATCGTCCGGCTGGATTCTCGCGACGGCGTCGGCGTGCCGGAGCTCGAGCCGGTGGACCAGCAGCTCGCGCAGCTGCACGACTTCGTCGACGCGGTCCGGACAGGGCGGGAGCCCCTGGTCACCGGTGCGCAGGCCCGCGCGGCGGTGGCGTTCGTGGAGGCCGTGTACACCTCCGCCCGGACCGGACGCCCGGTGGCTCCCGCCGCGGCGGCGCAGGTGGCCCGGTGACCGCGGCCGGCATCGTGGCCCAGCCCGGCGCCGCCGCCGGGGCGCCGCCCGTCGCCGTGCACCCGGGCGGTGCCCCCACGGTCGCCGCCGTGCCGGCCGCGGCCGCGGTGCTGGACGCGGCCGAGCCGCTCGTCTGGTCCTTCATCGGCGACTCCGTCACGGCGGCGAGCTGGCACACCTGGGGCGGCCGCGGGCACGCCGAGCTGTTCCACGAGCGGCTGCGCGAGATCGGGCGCACCCGCGACGGCGTGATCGACACGGCGGTCAGCGGCTGGCGCGTGGGCGACCTCGCCGAGCAGCTGGACGTCGTGTGCCTGCGCTACTCCCCCGACGTCGTCGTCATCGGCACCGGCCTGAACGACACCAAGGGCGGCGCCGACGGCGTCGCGGAGTTCGGGCGCACGTACCGCGACGTCGTCGCCCGGCTCCGGGACGCCGGCGCCCTCGTGGTCGTGCAGACGCCCAACGGCTCCCTGCCCACCTCACCGGTGCACGTGCTGGACCACGTCGACGCGTACGCCGCGGAGATCCGGGCGATCGCGGAGGAGCTCGACCTCGTGCTCGTGGACCACCTCGCGGTCTGGGAGGCGACGCCGACGGACACGACGTTCCACTGGCTCGGCCACGGCTGCCACCCCAACGCCTACGGCCACCGCGCCATGGCCCGCACCCTCATCGAGACGTTCGGCATCTGGGACCCGGAGAGCCGCACGGGCCGCCTGACCCTCCCGTAGCCCCAGCCCCCTCCCGGTGAGACGTCAACTTCTCGCCGAGACGTCTGGGCCCCGCCGACACGTCAAGTCCTCGCCCAGATGTCATGAATTGCTGACAGCGCGGACTTGCCGTGCCCAGGGGTCCGACCGGATCCGTGACCCCAGGTGTCAACGCCGCAGGTCGCCGCAGGCCTCGCCCACTGGGCCGATGACGTCGCTCGGGCGGCCGTCCTCGGTCGGCTCCGGTCCAGAGCAGGTGACCGGCCCGGTGATAGTCGATCCCGCGACGAGCGTCGCGCGCGAGCCCAGCAGGTCCACCGCCCCGTTCACCCGCGAGTCGACCACGCTGACGAGCCCGGTGGTGCCGGTGGCGTGCAGCCCGCCGGATACGGTCGCGCCCGCGACGACGATCTCGGCGGCACCGTCGGCACTGATCCCACCGTGGAGGGTGCCGCCGTCGACCACCAGAGTGGCACCCGCCGCCACGGTGACCGGGCCGCTCACGATGGCGCCGACAAGGCAGGTTGTCCCGGTCTCGGTGGCGACCGGACCGGGGTGGTGCCCGCTGACGGTCGTGTCGCAGGCCGGCTCACCGAGGTTCGCGGGCAGGTCGTAGCGGTACGCCGTGGAGTCGACCGTGAAGTAGACGCTGCCTTCGGCGACGTCAAACCCATGCGCCTCGGCAACGAGAGTTCGCGCCCGGAGCGTGGTCGTGTCGAGGTGGAAGAGCCGGCCCTCGGAGAGGCCGAAGAGGCGCCCCTCGTCGTCGAACCTCAGGTCGAACTCCTCCTGGAACTGCGAGCCGGTCCAGTTCTCCTCGTACAGCCTCGTCACCGACAGGACCTCGCGGGACTCGGGGTCGACGTGAAAGACGGAACCGCGCACCAGCCCCCAGATCGTTCCGTCCTCGGGGTCCACCGCCAGCCCGTTCACGCTGAGCGCGCCCTCGACGACGGTCATCGTGTGCCCCACCTCGCCGGTCTCAGGGTCCCACGCGAAGAGCTGCGCCGAGCCGTCGACCGGGCCGATGCCGTAGCCGCCGTGGCGCGAGGTGCCCGCCCAGACCAGCCCACCCGCCTCGGCGAGGGTGATCGGGGTGTGGCCGGGGACGAGGTCGCGGTACACCTCCGCCGTCCCCGACCGGCCGTCCCACCGCACGAGCGCCCCGCCGTGGTTCTGGGCGGTCGGCGTCGTGGCGGCGAGCACGGAGTCGCCGAGGTCGAGGAAGTCCATCGGCCGGTCCTGCTGGTCCGCCCGGGCCGGGTAGACGAAGGACCCGCCGGGCCACGGCTCGTCCGGGTCCCAGGTCATCAGGCCGGCACCGGGATAGCGCCCCAGGACGAGGTCGTCGCCGAACGTGCCGATGCCCTCGAGCTGCCCGGTGCCGCCCAGCAGCGCGAACCGCTCGGTCTCCGGGTCCCACTGCCCCATGCCGGGCGGTGACAGGTAGCCGGAGAAATACACCTTGTCGTCCGGGCCGACCTGCGTGCGGATGATCCGGGCGCCGGTCGGCTCGATCTGGTTGGTGATGTCGACGTAGGTGCCCTCGGTGGACGACAGCGACCGGGTGTAGCACCGTCCCTGGTAGGCGCACATCACAAGGTGCTCGCCGGGCGCCGCGCCCGGCCCCATGTTGACGAAGTCGAGGACGTTGGCGACGGCGTTCGGCGCCCACGGCACCGCCCGGGCGACGCGCTTGGCGGTGAGGTCGTAGCGGACGATCTGCGCCGCGCCCGAGGTACGCCCGTTCATCGACCGGTAGTAGACCGACACCCCGTCGGGCGCGAGCTGGGAGACCTCCCGGCCGCGATAATCCGGGTCGGCGTGCTCGACCATGCCTGTGGCGGGGTTGTAGAAGAGGAGGACCTCCGACGCCGAGGCCTCCAGCGCCACGAGGAGGTAGTCGCCTCGCGAGTGGAGGTCGCGCACGCCGGTGTAGGCCGGCCCCCATTCCGCCCCGAGGTCGACCGTCCGGGTCTCGCCGCTGACGGGGTCCAGCCGGACGAGTGCGTTCGGCGACTTCAGGCCGGCATAGACCGCGCCGTCGTGCCACTCCAGGGCGCTGATGTACTCCCTGCTGCCAGACATCCGCCCGTAGTCGCGCGTGGCGCCGGTGGCTGGGTCATAGCTGACGACCCGGGCCTCCGGGTAGGTCCCCATCCAGACGACGCCGGACGGGTCGACCAGGAGCGACCAGGCCACGAGGCCCGGGGCCGGGCGGCCGAGGTGCTCGATCTCGGTGGTTCCGGGGACGTACCGGTACAGGTCTCCTGTGTCGGCGGTGGCGAAGTACGCCGAGCCGTCGGCCTGGGAGAAGTCGACGCCCCACGTGGAGCTGCCGCGCGGCACCCGCTGGTGGAAGACGACCTTCTGGCTGCGCACGTCGAGCACGGCGAACTGCGAGCGGACCGTGGCGGACCCGTTGAAGAAGAAGTAGATCTGGGGCTCGCCGTCGGGGCCGTGCCCGTACGCGAGGTCGGGCGAGGTCTGGCCGCCGACGATCGGCATGCCGAGCTCCGTGACCGTGCCGCCGGGCTCGAGGGACGGGTCCGTCGCCGCCAGACCGGACGGGTCCGACGCTGCGGGCGTCGGCGGGTCGGCGACGGCGAGCGGGTCGGTCGCGCCGGAAGGCTCGGTGACGGCGAGCGCCGGCGCGTCGGTCGCGCCGGCCGGGCCGGTCGCCCGCGAGGCCGGGACGGCCACGAGTGCGGCGGTCAGCCCTACCAGCGCGGCGGCGAGGACGCTCACCGCACGGACGGTGCGTCGAGCAAGTTCCATGTCTCCTCCAGGTCGACGGGCCGGCCCGTGCGGGCCGACTCCTGAGCGGCAGCGACCACGCGGACCGTGCGCAGGCCCGCCTCGCCGTCGGGCTGGGGCCGGGCGCCCGCGCGGACGCCGGCGAGGAAGTGGTCGATCATCAGCGCGTCGAGGTTGGCGCCGTAGGGCAGCCACGTGGTGTTGCGGGCGCGCTCGTCGAAGCCGCCGACGCGGTCGTCGAACGGGGCGATCGACGCGAGGCCCCGGGTGCCCACCACCTCCAGCGTCAGGCCGCCCCAGGTGGGCGCGTGCGCGGGCTGGCTCCACGAGCAGTCGAGCGCGACCTCGATCCCGCCGTCGTAGCTGAGGCAGACGAGCCCACCCGTCTCCACCCCGGCGCCGGGATGGAGGATCTCGTTCACGACCGCGCGCACCCGCCGAACGGGCAGCCCGAGGAGGTCGTCGAGCAGGTCGGTGACGTGCACGACGTGGTCCACCAGCGCCCCGCCGCCCGCGAGCGCGGGGTCGGAGAACCACGCCCGCCCGGCGGGCAGCTGCCCGTTGTTGGTCCCCGTGGCGGTCAGCACCTGCCCCAGCGCGCCGTCACGGACCAGCCCGCGCAGCGCCCGGTAGGACGGCGCGAACCGGGTGGGGTAGGCGGTCATGAGGTAGACGCCGGCGGCGCGGCAGGCGGCCACCATCGCCTCGGCGTCCTCCACCGTGGTCGCCAGGGGCTTCTCGCACAGGACGTGGACACCGGCGGCGGCCAGACGCTCGACCGCGTCGCGGTGGCGCGCGTTCTCCGTGCACA
The DNA here is from genome assembly GCF_039537705.1 of Georgenia daeguensis. Lineage (NCBI taxonomy): Bacteria > Bacillati > Actinomycetota > Actinomycetes > Allobogoriellales > Allobogoriellaceae > Georgenia > Georgenia daeguensis. The sequence goes on along the minus strand of NZ_BAABBA010000011.1, from coordinate 30,430 downwards.
CGACGACGGCGTCCGGCCCCCAGGCCAGCAGCTCGTCCAGGCTGTCGACGTACGGGGCTCCTAGGGACGCGGCCAGCGCCGCGCCGCGGAGCTCCCCCGGCGGCGCGGAGGCGGCGTCGGGGTCCGCCGTGAGCAGCTCGACGTCCGGACGGGCGGAAAGGACCTCGACGTACCCGACGGCGTGGACGTGGGCGAAGGACAGCACCCCCACGCGGGTCCGGCTCACGAGCCCACCTGCCAGGTCGTGAAGGGCACCGGCTCGCCCGTGGCGATCGACTCGATGGCGGCCAGGGCCATGTCGACGGCGACCACCCCGTCGGCCGCGCTGACCCGGGGCTCCGGCCCGCCCGTGAAGGCGGCGGCGAACTCGCGCAGCTCGGTGAGGTACGGGCTCTCGAACATGTCAGTGGCGGGGCGCCGCTCCCCTCCCGCGGGCGCGTCGCCCAGGTCGAGGCGCAGCGCGCCGGGGTCGGTGGAGCGCCACTCGAGCACCCCGTCCTCGCCGGCCACGTGGAAGGACGTCGCGAACGTCGTCGTCGGCGGCCCCCAGACCCCGCGCACGTGGCTGACGGCCCCGCTCGCGTGGGTCAGCACGGCGTGGGCGGTGGCCACCTCCCCGCCGTCGTCGCCCTCCCCCGTCGCGAGGGTGGCGTAGACCTCGGTGACATCGCCGGCGACCCAGCGGGCGATGTCGAGGTCGTGGACCATCAGGTCCATGACGACGCCCCCGGACTGGGCGGGGTCGGCGAACCAGTCGGCCCAGCGCGGGTAGGCCCCGGTGCGGGTGAACCGCAGCACCGCGGGCCGGCCGACGTGCCCGGTGGCCACGGCGGAGGCGAGGCGCTCGTACTGGGGGAAGAACCGCACCACGTGCGCCGGGTAGAGCTGGCTCGGCCCGGCCGCCGCGAGGGTGGCGAGATGGGCGGCGTCCTCGTGCGTGCGGGCCAGCGGCTTCTCCGCGACGACGTGCAGGCCGGCCTGCAGCGCCGCCTCGGCGTAGGTCCGGTGCGCGGGCGTGGGGGTGCAGACGTCGAGCACGTCGCAGGTGGCGAGCAGCTCGTCGAACGTCTCCGCGACCGTGCCTCCGTACGCGGCCGCGAGCGCCTCGGCGCCGTGGTGGGAGTGGATGCGCACGTCGGCGCCGAGCTCCAGCCATGCCGGCAGGTGCGCCGTGGTGATGCTCCCGGCCCCGACGAGGCCGACCTTAGATGTCACGCGTGCTCCAGCTGGTAGAGCCCCGGCACTCGGGCGTGGGGCGGTCGGACGCGGCCGTCGCCGACGGCCACGAGATCGGGGGCCCGGGCCGCGAGGTCGGCGTTGGCCGCGGGCGCGTACTGGCGGGAGTTGTACTCGAGGTGGTCCCAGGTGCGGCGCAGCGACGCCGCCAGCCGGGCCGAGTGGGCCAGCGCGAGCCCGACGGCGGTGAGGTCCTGCACGGTGACCGCGAGGCCGTTGACCTGGGCGTACGTGTGGGCCAGCAGCGCCGGCGTCTGGCCCTTGGCAGCCTTGACGACGACGCCGGACCAGCCCTGCTCCCGCACCGCGGGCAGGGCGGCGACGTCGGTGAACGCCTCGTCCAGAAGTGCCGGGACCCGGGCGGTCAGGCGCCGCACGGCCGCCGGGTCGGGCTCGGCGTCCCGGGGCACCGGCTGCTCGAGGTAGGTCAGGGACGCGGCGGCCTCCGGAGCGTCCGCGGCCAGGGCGTCGAGCATCTCGAGCGCGGCCCCGAGGTCCGCGTAGCCCTCGTTGGGGTCCAGCGAGATCTCCACCGGCCCGACGGCGGACGCCGCGGCGGCGTGGACGGCCGCGACCCGGCGGGCGTCGTCGGCCGGGTCGGCCCCGGCGACCTTGACCTTGAGAGACCGGATGCCCTCGGCGGCCAGCCACGCGGTCAGGGAACGGGCGCCGTTCTCCCGGGCGTCGTCGTCGGTGAGCGGGTCCCCCAGGCCGACGACGTGCTGGACGGGCAGGTGCGCGGCCGGGGCGACGAGGTGTGCGCCGGGCAGGTGCCCGGCCAGCGAGGCGTCGAGCCAGCCCAGGTCACGGGCGAGGTGGTCCGGCCCGTACATCGCCGTCGCCGGCAGGCCGGCGGCCCGGGCCCAGGCGTCGTGCACCGCGTTGTCGACGGCGCCGAGCGCCAGGTGCCCGGCGAGCCGCGGGACCGGCGGCCGGCCGGTTCGCGCGCGGAGCCGGGCGGCGAGCCCCGCCTCGAGGTGGCGCCACAGCTCGACGGGGTCGGCCGGGCCGAGGCCGACCACGGCGGCGGCGAGCTCCTCGGTCAGGGCCCGCAGCACGGCGTCGCGGCCCGCCGGGTCGAGGGTGGACTCCGGCCACGCCCACGGCACCGAGAGCACGGTCGCGCCGGTGCCGGTGGCGGTCCGCCCGCCCGCACCGGTGACCGTGGCGTCCACCTCCGCGACGGTGAAGGCGTCGATCGGCCGCCCGCTGATGACGAAGGGATGGTCCAGGCGGACCGTCCGGAAGCGGACGGCCGTGGCGGAGACCGTGACGTCGGTGACCGGCACGTCAGGCCAGCCGGTCGTAGATCTCGGCGGTGACCTCGCCGGTCAGCTCCTCGCCGGCGAGGAACCGGGCGATCTCCCCGACGGCGATCTCCCCCTGCCGGCGCCGCGCCTCCACGGTGCCGCCGGCGACGTGCGGGACGATCACGGCGTTGTCCAGGCCGTAGAACGGGCTGTCGGCCGGCAGCGGCTCGGCGTCGAAGACGTCGAGCCCGGCGCTGATCCGGCCCGTGCGCAGCTCGGCGACGAGGGCGTCCTCGTCGACCAGCCACGACCGGGCGGTGTTGACGACGACGGCGCCGTCGGGCAGGGCCGCGAGCTGGGCCGCGCCGATCATCCGGTGGGTCTCCGGCGTGGACGGGCCGTGGACGGAGAGCACGTCGCTGGTGGCGACGAGCTCGTCGAGGTCGACGAGGCGCACGCCGAGGTCGGCGGCCGCCGCGGGGTCCGCGTAGGGGTCGTACGCGGCGATCCGGGTGGCACCGAGGCCGCGCATCATCTGCGCGTACTGCCGGCCGACCCGGCTGAGGCCCACGATCCCGATGCGCTGGGCGTGCACCGACCGGCCGAGGCGTCCGCTGCCCCCGGCCGCCCAGTCGCGGGTGGCCTGCAGGGCGCGGTCGTGCTGGTGGACGTTGCGCAGCACCACGAGCGCGAGGGTGACGGCCATCTCGGCCACGGCGACCGCCATGCCGTCCGCGCCGGCCTGGGCCAGCCGGAGCCCGTTGCCGAGGCTCTCCCGGGCGAAGAGCCCGCGCACCGACCCGGCGGCGTGGACGGCCAGGCGCATTCGCGGCCCGTGCAGCCGTTCCTGGGGGAACGGCTCGGTGCTCCACGAGGTGATCAGGACGTCGTGCCGCTCGGCGACGTCGTCGGGCACCGGAACCTTGCCGGTCGTCGCCGTGGCCAGCTCGACGTCGGCGAGCTCGGCGAGCCGGCGCGCCGGCTCCCCGCCGAAGAGGGTCTCGAACTCGTCGGGCCGCACGGCCACGTACACGGACGGGTGGGTCATCGGTCTCCTTCTGGGTGCAGGCGGTAGACGTTGGTCTCGTCGGCGAAGTAGATGCTGCCGTCCGGGGCCACGGCGGAGTTGCGCGCCGAGCCGGTGATCAGTGTCGTGAAGCGCTCGGTGTCGGGGTCGAACCGGAACAGGCGCCCGTCGGCGTTGCCGTAGAGTCGCCCGTCCGGGTGGAGGTAGAGCTCGCTGAGCCGGCCCCACGTGTTGCCCGCCCGTGCCGGGGTCTGGACCCGGCGCACCACCTCGTTCGTGGTCAGGTCGTACTCGAAGAGCACCCCGTTACCGGCCAGGCCCCAGAGGCGGCCGTCGGCGTCGAAGGCGAGCGCGTGGATCACCTCGGCGCCCTCGACCACCACCTGCGAGGTGACGAGCCGGTCCTCCTCCGCGTCCCAGACGAACAGCTCCGCCTGGGTCTGCGTCGGCGTCGAGGACAGGCCGCCGTGGATGCTGGTGCCACCGATGACCAGCCCGTCCCGGTAGGCCAGGGCGACGACGCTCTGGTCCTGGACCACGTTGCGGAAGACGTCGGACCTGCCGCTGTCGGTGTTGAAGAACGTCAGCGCACCGCCGAGCTCGCCGTAGTTGGGCACGGTCCCTGCGGCGACGCGGCCGCCGGCGGAGACCATGGTCAGCGGCCGGTCCTGGCCGTAGGTGCCGGAGCGGCCGAGGCCGAGGAGGAAGGAGGGGTTGGTCCCCCACTCCCACGGCTCGTTCGGCTTGGCGACGTGGAAGTCGGCCCCCGGGTAGCTGCCGACGACCGTGCGGTTGTGGTGCGCGACGATGCTGTCCGCCTGCTTCGGGCCGGTGAGCTGCTCGACCGTGCCGGCGTCGGTGTCCACCCGCGCCATGACGCCGGCGCTGAGGTAGGCGCCGAAGTAGATGTCGCCGTCGGCGCCGTGACCGACGGAGTGGACGGTGGCCGGTGCGCCCTTGATGCCGGGCGTGAGCACGTCGCCGGTGCCGGTGGCCGGGTCGTACCGCCACACCCGGCCGTCGACGCGGACGCCCACGAGGGCCTGCCCGGGGAGCTCGGCCGTCCCGATCGGGAGCAGGGAGAGGTCGTTCGTGCCCTCGAGCTCGGCCGCGAGCGGCCCGGCCGCCCACCCGATGTCCTGCGTCGTCCGGGTCGCGAGGTCGAACGCGTGGACGCCGCTGGCGCTGGTGTAGAACATGCGGCCGTCGAGCTCCGTCTCGCTCCACTGCCCCGTCACCTCGGCGAACGGGTCGAGCCACTGCCCGGTGGTCAGGTCGTAGACGGCGGTGTTGTCCTCGCCGGCGGGCGAGTAGCTGATGAGAACCAGGTCGCCGTGCTGCTCCACGCGGGTGATGAAGTCGGCCTCCTCGGCGACGGCGGGCGGCAGCGGCACCTCGACGCGCTCCCCGGTGACGGGGTCGAGGCGGAACAGGTGCGGCGTGGTGCCGGTGCCCACCCACAGCTCGCCGTCGACGAGGTCGAAGCCCCAGGCGTAGTCGCCGTCGTCCGTGACGCTGCCGTAGTCGCGGACCTCCCCGGTGGTCAGGTCGTAGGAGTAGACCTTGGCGTTCGGGTAGGTGCTGCCGTAGAGCGTGTTGCCGTCGATGACGAAGTTGCGCAGCAGCGCCTCGCCGGCGATGCGGCTGGCGAGCTTCTCGACCTGCCGGTCCTGGGGGTCGTAGCTCCACAGGGACCCGTCGTTGGGGGCACGCACGCTGAAGTACACGGTGTCGTCCTCGGCGACCTCGATGGCGGAGGCGACGGAGTAGCCGGTCATGTCGTGGCTGTCGAGGAGCTCGCCGGTGCGCAGGTCGACGACGTTGAGGCTCACCGGCTGCCCGTCGGAGAAGACGTAGGCGACCGGGGTGCCGTCGGCGAGGACGTCGGTCTCCGCGATGCGGGCGTTGGGGCTGTAGAACGCCGGGCCGAGGTCGGTGACGTCGAGGGGCCCGTGCTCGTGGGTGACGACGACGTCGTCCACGACGACGCTCGTCATCCGCGGGATCGTGGAGTAGACGTACGCGGCCGCGCTGACGGCTCCCTCGGGGGCCGTGGCGTCGACGGCGAGCGGCGCCCACTCCCCCACGGGCTGGGCGGTGAAGTGCGTCCACTCCACGCCCACCTGGGTGCCGGCCGCGTCGTAGAAGTACAGGTAGACGGTCGGGGCGCCCGATTCCACGAGCGCCTGGAGGGAGACCTGATAGGCGTGCCCGGCCGCGACCGCGAACCTGTCGCTCATCAGGCCGTAGGAGCGGGTGTCCTCCGGGTCGACGAGGCGCGCGGCCTGCGCCCCGGAGAAGACCGGGTCGGTCACCACCTCGGCGCCGCCCACGGTGCCGCCGCGGACGGTCCACCCCGGGATGGCCGTCCCCGGGGTGCCGTCCTCGAAGCCGCCGTTCAGCGGCCCCACGACCGCCCCGTCGGCGAGCTCGGCCGCCTCCCCGGCGGCCGGGGTGGTCGCGCCCACGGCGGCCGGGACGGTGGCCGCCGAGACGACGACGGCGAGCGCCGCCGTGACGGCACCGAGAAGTTTGCGCGTGTTCATCGCTGTTCCTCTCATCGGGCCAGGGACGTGTCGACGACGTTGTCGGAGCCGAGGACCGCGAGCGCGCACCGCTCGAGCCCCTCCTCGGCGCCCGAGCCGAACATCCGCTGGCCGACCTCGCCGGAGTACGTCCGGCCGTCGGTGGTGTTGTGGTCGACCCGGTTTCCCGTCCCGCAGATCTCGTCCGCCCGGAAACGCCAGAACGAGGCCATGGCCCGGTGGGCCCAGCGGCCGTCGGCGTCGAGATAGTCGCCCGAGCGGGTGAAGACGTTGTGCGTGAAGACGTTGTCGTGCGTGTCGTGGCGCAGCCGCACGGGGTCGCCCATGATGCGGTCGAAGACGTTGCCGGCCACGAGGTTGTCGCTGCTGCCGTTCGCGGCGTAGACGCCGTGGATGCAGCCCGGGCAGCTGTCGTTCTCGAGGTTCTCGAAGACGTTGCCGGAGATGACGTTGCCCGAGGAGCCGAGCAGGTGGAGGGCGGCGTACCCGGGTCCGTCGGGGACGTGGCGGTTGCCGAGGTGGGTGAAGACGACGTCGTCCACGATGTTGTCGTCCGTGTCCATGCGGATGCCGCCGGTGCGGTAGTCGCGCACCTCGAGTCCGGCGACGTCGAGGCTCGGGCCGCCGGCCGTGTTCAGCCAGTAGTGACTGGCACCGGTGGCGAGGCTGCCGTCGAAGATGGGTCGGGTGCCGGCCTCAGCCGGGCGGAGCGTCACCACGTCCTGGGGCACCGAACGGAAGGAGACCGAGCGTGCCTCGTGGTACGTGCCCTCGCCGACGACGATCGTCGCGGTGGTCCCGCCGGCGGCGGTCAGGAGCTCCACGGCCCGGGCCAGCGAGCCGGCCGGGTCGTCAGCCGTCCCGGTCCCCGTGCTCGTTCCCGTTGGGCTCACGTGGACAACCGGTCCCGGCTCGGCGAGCGTGTCTGCCGGGCCGGTGAGGGCCGCCGCGGGTGTGCCGGTCGTGGCGGCCAGCGCCACCGCGCCCGCAGCCAGGAGTCTAGAGATGCGCATCGAGTTCCCCCTCGAACTTCTCGGTCCCGGCCCTGTCGGGCCCGACATCTGCGTCGTCCCGGGGGCGTCGAGCCCCTGGCCGGGTGCGGGACGAGCGTTCCGTGCAATCGGTTGCATGTCAACCCCCGGACACGTAGGAGCAGGTCCGGCCACGCCCCGGGCGACGCGGCCGGACACGTCCTTCTCAGGCGAGCCAGTCGTGCCGGTTGGCGGCCACGAACTCCTCGTCGAGCAGGTCCGGGAACCGCTCGCGCACGGAGGCGATGAGCTCGGACTGCCCGGGCGAGAGGACGTCCGGGCCGAGGCAGTCGGCGGTGCCGACCAGGCCCTGCTGGCGCAGCACCTCGTTGACGCCGGGAACGCACCCCAGGAAGTGGTGGTCGACGTCGAAGACGGCGCCGTTGACCTCGACGAGGTCGGTCGCCAGTGCCAGGAGGTCCGTGGGGACGGTGCCGGCGGCGACCGCGGCGCGGGCCCGGTCGCGCAGCTCGACCGCGGCCCGGGTGCCGACGGCCCACTGGCCGAGCAGCCCCCCGGTGGTGCGCACCTCCCGCTCCTGGCCGCCCACGGTGGCGCGGTAGGGGGTGAGGAGGTCGTGGACGATCGCGTCGTCGTTGCCGGTGAGGACGGCGACGTCGTCCCACCGGTCGTGGGCGATGAGCTCCTGGACGACGTCGTTGGTGCGGTACCGGTCGAACGGGGCGGTCTTGACCCCCACCACCGACTCGATGTCGAACAGCGCCCGCCAGTACGAGCGCCCGAGCCGGCGCCCGCCGACGCTCTCCTGCAGGTAGAAGCCCAGCGTCGGGAGCACCTCGCCGACGGCGCGGGCCCGCTCGAGCAGGGCGTCCTCGGTGACCTCCGTCATCCCCCAGGAGCACATGAGGGCGGCGTGGTAGCCGGCCTCGCGGGCGAGCTCGGCCTCCGCGACGGCGTCGACCGTGTCCCCGGCGATGCCCGCGACGAGCAGGGGTGCGCCGCCCCGCTCGCCGGCGGCCTCGGCGGCGAGCCGCCAGACGTCGCCGAGGAGGGCGCGGTCGTGGTGGAGCTCGAACTGGGTGGTGTGCACGCCGACGGCCACGCCGTCGGCGCCCGAGGCCATGTAGTACCGGGTCAGGGCGCGCTGGGAGCGCCAGTTGACCGCCCCGCCGTCGTCGAGGGCGAGGGGGTGCGCGGGGATGACGACCCCCGCGCGGAGCCTGGTGCGCACGTCCATCAGTACTTGCCCTCCCGCTGCTGGAACTTGGTGGCCTTGCCGAGCTGGCGTCCACCGTCGGCCACCCACTGCCCCACCCAGCGCACGAGCCGGCGCAGCGGCACGGTCGGGTACCCGTAGCGCTCGTGGCACTCGGCGGCGTCGTTGAGGAGCGCGTCGGCGGACTCCTCGCCCACGAGGGTCACCTCGGCGCCCATGTCCTCGGCGAGCCAGGTCGCCAGGCGCCGGACCGAGACGGTCTCCGGACCGGTGGCGTTGAGGACGTGCGGCGGTACGGCGGCGAGCTCGAGGCTGCGCAGCGCCCAGGCGTTGACGTCGCCCTGCCAGGCGACGTTGACCGCCGGCATGGTCACGTCGACCGGCTCGCCGGCCGCGATCTTGACCGCGATGTCGGCGACGACGCCGTAGCGCAGCTCGCAGGCGTAGTTGAGCCGGAAGATCGTCGTCGGCGTGCCCCAGGTGTGGGCGGCGTTGGTGAAGATGCGCTCCCGGGCGAGGCAGGACTGCGCGTACTCCCCCACCGGCGCGGGCGCGTCCGCCTCGAGCGACCCGCCGCGGGTGAGCGGCGAGAGCGGGTAGACGTTCCCGGTGGAGTAGACCACGGAGGGCACGCCGCGGTACCGGTCAGCGACCATCGCGGGCATGGCCGCGTTGGACCACCAGGTGCGGTGCTCCTGGCCGGTGGTGCCGAACTTCATGGCGGCGAGGTAGAACATGGCCGCGGCGTCCGGCAGGTCCCGGTAGGAGCCCGGCTCCGAGAGGTCCGCGGCGCGCACCTCGATGCCCTCGGCGCGCAGCTGGTCGGCGACGGCGGCGTCGGAGAAGCGGGAGACGGCGATCACGCGGGCGTCGGACCCGACGCCGTCGAGGGCCCGGCGGGCCATCCGTGCCATGGTCGGGCCGATCTTGCCGCCGGCGCCGAGGAGGACGACGTCGCCGCCGGCGGCCGAGAGCGCCTCGCCGACGCCGGGCGCGGGGAGGGAGAGCAGGTCGTCCAGCGCGGCCTCGTCCGCGGGGGGCAGGGCGGTGGTGGTCGTCGTCGTCGTCACAGCAGGTTCCTCACGTAGTTGATGGCGAGCAGGAGCAGGAAGAGGACGCCGACGGCGGCCAGCACGAGCTGGGGCGTGCCGATGGCGAGGGCGCCGCGGTCGCGGTGCCGGGCGAGGATGACGAGGGCGACGCCGATGAGGGGGACGACGAGGATCGTCACGGCCTGGGCGGTCATGATCAGCTGGACCGGGATGCCCCCGAAGACGACGGCGACGACCCCGCCGAGGACCATGACCACGGTGATGCACACCTTCACCCGGGTCGAGGCCAGCCCGCCGCGCTCGATGCCGAGCGCACCGGCGAGCATGCTGCCGCCGATGGTGCTGTTGCCGACCAGGGAGGAGAAGGCGGCCGCCCACAGGCCGAGGGCGAAGAGGGCGGAGGCCCACCGCCCGACGGTGGGCTCCAGGACGCCGGCCATGTCCGCCGGCGAGGTCACGGTCGCGCCGGCCGGGTTCAGCACGGCGGCGGCAGCGACCATCATGACCACCGAGAGCAGGCCGAGGATGACGGTGCCGACGACGGCGTCGCGCCGGGCGGTGGCGTAGTCGTCCGGCCCCCACCCCTTCTCCCGCACGAGCTGGATCTGGTAGAACGCGCCGACCACGGAGAACGTCGTCGCGACGACGCCGACGACCAGGGCCGCCGAGCCGTCGGGGAAGGAGGGCACCAGCCCGGCGAGCATCTCGCCCAGGTCCGGGCGGGCGACGACCGCCGTGAGCACGAAGATCGCCAGCATCAGCAGGATGATCGCGATCATCGTGCGCTCGAGGTGCCGGTAGAAGGACGGCAGCCACAGGAAGCCGACGGCGAGCAACGTGAACACGGCGGCGTACACGGCGGTGCTGCCGCCGAGCAGGACGGTGCCGGCCGCTCCCGTGCCGGCGGAGTTTCCGGCCTGGAACGAGGCGGCGACGAGGAACGCGCCGATGCCGACGAGCACGCCGACGACGCGGCCGAGCCTCCGGCTCACGGTGGCGACGGGTCCGGCGTCGGTGGTCAGCCCGATGCGGACCGAGAGGTCGACGAAGCAGAGCATGAGGACGGTGGCGACGACCGGGGCCCAGACGAGGTCGTAGGCGAAGGTGGCACCCATCGAGCTCGCGAGCGTGATCGACCCGGGGCCGAAGACGAGCGCCGCGGTGACGAAGGCGGGGCCGAGCCGGCCAGGGATGCGGGTGCGACGGTCGGTGGATGTCTGGGCGTTCGTCATTGAAGAAACCCTTTTCTCTCGTGTTGGCACGACGGTAAGGCACGACGGCGAACCTGGTCAAGAACGGGGTTTCTCCGCGCTAGTGTTCCCGCATGGCCGTGAACCTGCGAGACGTCGCCCGGCGCGCCGGCGTCTCCACGCCGACCGCCTCCCGGGTGCTGTCGGGCAGCGACTACCCGGTGGCCCCCGAGCTGCGCGAGCGCGTGGAGCAGGCCGCACGGGAGCTGGACTACGTGCCCAACGCCCAGGCGCAGGCGCTGCTGCACGGCAACCCCGCCACGGTGGGCGTCCTCGTCGGCGAGGTCGACGACCCGTACTTCGCGGAGATCGTCAACGGCATCCAGGAGGTCGCCGCCGCGCGCCACCTGCTGGTCACCATCTGCCACACCCACCGCGACGTCGACCGCGAGCTCGAGTACTTCCGGCTGCTCCAGGCCCACCGCACGGGCATCGTGATCATCGCCGGGTCCGGGCTGACCGACGAGCGCTACATCTCGGCGATGGCCGCGCGCACCCGGTCCTTCGAGGCCGCCGGCGGCCGCGTGGTGGCGATCGGCAGCCCCCTGTTCGACGTCGACCGGGTGCTCGTGGACAACCGGTCGGGCGGGCGCCAGCTCGGCGCGCACCTGGCGGAGCTGGGTCACCGGGAGGTGGGCGTCGTCGCGGGCGAGGCGGCCGTCGCCTCCACGCTCGAGCGCGTCGAGGGCCTGCGCGAGGCGGTCGAGCGGGCGGGCGGGGTGGTCCACGTGCGCCACGGCCGGCCCACCCGGGACGGCGGGTACGAGGGGACGGCCGATCTCCTGGCCGCCCACCCGGGCATCACCGCCGTCGTCGGCTCCGCGGACCAGATGGCGATCGGCGCGCTCGCGCACCTGCGCGAGGCGGGGCGGGCCGTGCCGGACGAGGTGTCCGTAGCCGGGTTCAACGACATCGCCGTCGCCCGCGACCTCACGCCGCCGCTGACCACCGTGCACCTGCCGCTGCGGCAGATGGGGGCCGCGGCCCTGGAGATGGCGACGACGTCAGCCCCGGAGCAGGCGCTCGTCCGCGAGCTCGGCACCGAGCTCGTCGTGCGCGGGTCGACGGGGCCAGCCCCGCGGCGCTGACTACCGGCGAGGTAGGACACGCCCAGGGACGGCACCGCGCGGAGCCTCCCGCAGCCCGCTCAGCCGCGGGAAGGCTCCTCGCGGCCCGGCTCAGCCGCGCCGCGCGTCCAGCCGGATGTGGTCGGGGTTCAGGTCTGCCACGGAGGTCACACCGAGGAGCTGCATGACCACCTTGAGCTCGGCGTGGAGGATGTCGATCGCCCGCTCGACACCCTGCTGCCCCCCGGCCATGAGCCCGTAGAGGTAGGCCCGGCCGATCATCGTGAAGTCCGCCCCGGCGGCCAGGCCGGCGACGACGTCGCCGCCGGACATGATGCCGGAGTCGAGGATGATCTCGACCCCGGGCCCGACGGCGGAGCGGATCTCCGGCACCGCGCGCAGCGGCACCGGCGCCCGGTCGAGCTGGCGCCCGCCGTGGTTGGACACCACGACGCCGTCGACGCCGTGGTCCGCCGCGCGCGCCGCGTCCCCGGCCGACTGGACGCCCTTGACGAAGAGCTTGCCCTTCCACGCCTCGCGCAGCCACGCGAGGTCCTCGAAGGTGATGGTCGGGTCGAACATCGTCGTCACCAGCTCGGCGATCGAGCCCGTGTGGCCGGACAGCGTCGCGAAGGTCAGCGGTTCGGTGGTGAGGAAGTTGAACCACCACTCCGGCCGGTAGGACGCGTCGAGCACCGTCCTCAGCGTCAGCGCCGGCGGGATGGTCATCCCGTTGCGCACGTCGCGCAGCCGGGCCCCTGCCACCGCGGTGTCGACCGTCACCATGAGCGTGTCGTACCCGGCGGCCGCGGCCCGCTCCACCAGGGCGAGGGACTTCTCGCGCTCCTTCCACAGGTACAGCTGGAACCACCGCCGGCCGTGCGGGCCCGCGGCGGCGACCTCCTCGATCGAGGCGGTCCCCATGGTGGACAGGGTGAACGGGATGCCCCGCCCGTGCGCCGCGGCGACACCGGCGCGCTCCCCGCCCGCGTGCATGAACCGGGTGAACCCGGTCGGCGCGATGCCGAACGGCAGCTCGGAGGTCCCGCCCGCGATCTTCGTGGTCAGGTCCACGGAGGAGACGTCGCGCAGGACGCCGGGGACGAACTCGAGGTCCGCGTAGGCCTGCCGGCTCCGCCGCAGCGAGAGCTCCTGGTTGGCACCGCCGTCGACGTAGTCGAACGCAGCCTTCGGGGTCCGCCGCTTGGCGATCGCCCGCAGGTCCCAGATGTCGGCCGCCCGCGCCAGCCGGGCTCGCCGACGGTCGAGGTCCACCGGCTTGAACTGCATGAGGGGGCGCAGCTCGCTCCACCTCGGCAGCTGCCGCTCGAGCTTGGTCACCGTCATCCCAGACCTTCCCTCAGCGCGCTTCCAGGACGGGCCGGTCGCCCCGGGCGCCGGTGATGACGACCCCGACGACGGTGACCAGCGAGCACACCACGATGTACAGCGCCGCGAGCCAGATCTCCCCGTCCACGGCCGCGATGAGCGCGGTCGCCACGAGCGGAGTCGTGCCGGCCACGATCGCCCCGTTGAGCTCGCGGGCGGTGGCGACGCCGGTGAACCGGTAGCGAGCCGGGAACAGGTTCGTCAGGAACGCGCCCTGCGAGCCCTGGGTCGCGGCGAGGGTGACGCCGTAGGTGACAGAGAGGGCGAGCGTGACCGTGACCAGGTCACCGGTCTGCAGCAGCAGGAACAGCGGGAAGGCGTACAGCGCCCCGAAGAGACCGCCGAAGCCGAGGACCTTGCGCGCCCCGTACCGGTCCACCATCTTCCCGCCCAGCGGCGTGGCGACGATGCTCACCACCGAGCCGATCACCACCGCGGTCAGCGCCTCGGTCCGGCTCATGCCGACCGTGGTGGTGAGGTAGGACAGCGAGAAGGCGGTGACCACGTAGAGGTTGGCGTTGTGCCCGGTGGTGGCGAGGAAGCCCGCGACCAGGGGCAGGCGGCTGTTGCGCACCAGCTCGCCGAACGGGACCTTGCGCTCCGCCTCCGCGGCGCGCTTGTCCGCGGCCCGGCTGTACTCCGGCGTCTCCTCGAGCCGACGGCGGATGTAGAGGGCGACGAGGAAGAGCAGCGCCGAGACGAGGAAGGGCACGCGCCAGGCCCAGCCGAGCAGCACGTCCTCCGGCAGGGAGGCCGCCACGAGGAAGGCGAGCGTCGCCAGGGTGGTGCCGGCCGCCGGCGTGGCGTTGACGAGACCCGTGTGGAACCCCCGCTTCTCCGGCGGGCTCGTCTCGGCCACGAGCGTGAAGGCCCCGGCGAGCTCCGCGCCGGCGCCGAAGCCCTGCAGGAGCCGGAAGAGCACCAGCAGCGCCGGCGCCCACAGGCCGATCTGCTCCGCCGTCGGGAGCAGGCCGATGGCGACGGTGGCCGCCCCCATCAGCACGATCGTCAGGACCATCGCCGGCTTGCGGCCGTACCGGTCGCCGATGTGGGAGATGATCACGCCCCCGAGCGGCCGGGCGACGAAGCCGACGGCGAACGTGGCGAACGCCGCCATCGTGGCGGCCGTGCTGAGCGCCTCCGGGAAGAACAGCGGGCCGATGATCAGGCCCGCCGCCGCGCCGTAGAGCGCGTAGTCGTACCACTCGATGAGCGTGCCGCTCATCGCGGCGACGAGGGCGCGCCGGACGCCGGGGTTCTGCCCGGCCGGTGCCTGGGGAATCGTGTGACTGGGTGCGGACATCGTTGGCCTTCGTGTGAGGACGCGGGGGCGCCGTCGGGGTCAGGGTCAGCGGGACGTTGGTCCCGGTGCCGCGCAACCCTAGAAGCAAGTGTCGACAGTCGTCAACACGGACTGTGGCGTGGCACACTCTCCGGCATGCGCACCCCCACCCAGCCGCAGGAGACCGCCGACGTCTTCAGCCCGATCCGCCCCGGCAGCCTGGTGGCGACGGTTCGGGAGCAGATCCGCGACGCCATCCTCGGCGGCCAGATCAAGGCCGGAGAACAGGTGCGCGACTCCGTGCTCGCCACCAAGATGAACGTCAGCCGCGCCCCCGTGCGCGAGGCGCTGCGCCTGCTGGAGCAGTCCGGCCTCGTCGAGAAGACCGCCAACAAGCCCTACCGGGTGAAGTCCTTCGCCGAGGAGGACCTGCTCGAGCTGGCCGTGCTGCGGATCGCGATCGAGACGACGGCGGCCCGCGTCGTCGTCGCCCAGGGCCGGGACGTCACAGAGATGCACGAGGCCCTGGCGCAGATGCGCCTCGCCTGGGAGGAACGCTCCGACGCCGGCCTCGACGCCGCCGACTGGCTCTTCCACCGCGCCCTGGTCCGCGCCTCCGGCGTCGGGCGGCTGCTGGCCAAGTACGACGAGCTGGTCGACCAGATCATCCTCGCGTGGCAGCGCCTCTCCGAGGACGCCCCGCGCAAGGCCGGCAGCCTCCTCCCCCACGAGGAGCTGCTCCAGACGCTGGAGCGCTGCGCGGCCCAGCAGGACCCCGACGACATCGCGCAGCTCCTCGTCGACCACATCCGGTCCGGCATGGGCTGCGACGACCTCAAGATCTGACCACCGCAACCCCGACCCGAGGAACACCCGCATGAGAATCTCCACGCTCCGCCTGCCCGACCGCACGGTCGCCGCCCGACAGGACGGCGAGACGTACACCGAGATCGACGGTTTCGCCGACGTCGGCACCCTCCTGCAGGACCCGAGCTGGCAGCGCGTCGCGGCCGAGGCGGCGGGCACCACGCACGCCGTGGACGGCGCCGACCTGGCGCCGCTGGTCCCACGGCCGGGGAAGATCGTGTGCGTCGGCCAGAACTACCGCCGGCACATCCTCGAGATGGGCTCCCAGCTGCCGGAGCACCCCACCCTCTTCGCCAAGTACGCCGACTCGCTCATCGGCGCCCACGACGACATCGAGCTCCCGCCCGAGGACGCCTGGATCGACTGGGAGGCCGAGCTCGCCATCGTGATCGGCAGGCCCGGCCGTCGCATCGCCGAGTCGGACGCGCTCGAGCACGTGGCCGGGTACACGGTGCTGAACGACATCTCGATGCGCGGGTACCAGTTCCGCACCCCGCAGTGGCTCCAGGGCAAGACCTGGGAGAACAGCACCCCGGTCGGTCCCGCGCTGGTCACCCCTGAGGAGCTGGACGGCGACGCCGCCATCCGCACCGTCGTCGACGGCGAGACCATGCAGGAGTCGACCGTCGCCGACCTCGTCTTCGGGCCGGCGGCGATCATCTCCTACGTCTCCACCATCGTCACGCTCCGGCCCGGCGACGTCATCGCCACCGGGACGCCCGACGGCGTGGGCTTCGCCCGCGACCCCAAGCGGTTCCTGCAGGACGGCAACGTCATCGAGACCTCGATCGACGGTCTGGGCACCCTGCGCAACCGGGTGGTGGCGACCTCCTGACGACGCGCTGACGCGTGGGGGCTGCGCACCCTTCGCGTGACGACCGACGGCGGCTCGCAATCCTTCCGGATGCGGGCCGCCGTCGCTGTTTCCTCGGTGCCCTCGGTGAACAGTTGGTGAATTCGGACGGCTATCCCCATATCTGGCTACCCCCGCGGCCCCGGCCGGGCATACCGTCGAGAGGACCGGGCACCCGTCGGCGCCCGGCTTTCCTGCCCGAATCACGAATATCTGGGGGACAGATGATTCGCCGAACAATTGCCACCGCAGCGATCGCCGCTGCGATCGTCGCGGCGCCGAGCGCCGCCTTCGCCGAGCCCGGCAACGACCCGAAGGGGCCGTGGCACGACCGCCACTCCGCGCCGCGCTTCGGGGGCTACCCCGGGCCCGGCCAGGACATCAACGTGCCGCCGCAGGTGAGCCCGGGCGTGCCGTTCCAGATCACCATCTCCGGCCCGGAGGCCGGCTCGGTGGTCAACCTGCAGGTCATCCTGGTCACCGCCGACGGTGGCAGCGTCGTCGTCGACGGCATCGAGGTGGCGGGGGCCCAGGCGTTCGCGCCGCAGGTGCAGGGCGACGTCGCCACCTTCGACGTCACCCTCAACGAGGCGGGCACCTACAAGCTCGCCGCGCTCGACGCCGACGGCCGGACGGTGCAGGAGGCTGTGGTCACCACCGCCGGCGCCGCCACCGCCGAGGCCGCGGGCACCGACGCCGCCTCGACCGCTGCCGCGGGCGACGTGGCCACGCCCGGTGGCACCCACCCGGTGGCTCTCGGAGCCGGCGGACTGCTGGTGGCCGGCGCGGGTGCGTTCTTCGTCGCGCGCCGGCGCCTCTCGCTCGACTCCTGACCCACCCACGGCGCAGGCCCCCGCGAGCACTCGCGGGGGCCTGCGTCCCGTGCCCGAGAGGACGCCATGCCGCCGCAGAAGCGCATCCGCCGTCGCCGACGCCCCATCGTCTGGACCGCCGTCGCCCTCCTGGCGCTGACGGTGGTCACCGGCGTCGCCCTCGCGCTCGACGCCCGGACCGCGTACGCCCGGCTGACCGCCGTGGCCGAGGGGGCGACGGCGCTGCAGGAGCGGGTCGTCGCCGGCGACGTCGAGGGCGCCGGGGAGCGGGCGGCCCGGATGCGGGCCGACGCCGCGACGGCGCGCGAGGCGCTGCACGGCCCGCACTGGTGGCTGGCGGCCCGGGTGCCCGCCCTCGGCCCCAACGTCGAGGCGGTGCGGACGGTGTCCGTCGTCGCCGACGACCTCGCCTCCGGCCCGCTCGAGGACTTGCTCGGGGCGGTCGCCGCCGTCGACCCCGCGAGCCTCGCGCCGATGGAGGGCCGGGTGGACGTCGCCCCGCTGGCGGACGCCGCCCCGCACCTGACGTCCGCGGCCCAGGCCCTCGCCGAGGCCGACGCGCGCGTGGAGGGCATCGACGCCGCCGCGCTGGCCGAGCCGCTGCGCGACCGGCTCGCCCGCCTCGCCGGGCAAGTGGACACCATGCGGGCGCTGAGCGACACCGCCGCCCGCGCCGCCAGGCTAGTGCCGGCGATGATGGGCGCGGACGGCCCCCGCGACTACCTGCTGCTCGTGCAGAACAACGCCGAGCCCCGCGCCACGGGCGGGGTCACCGGCGCGGTGATCCATCTGCGCACCGAGGACGGTGCGGTCGAGCTGGTCGAGCATCGCGCGGCGGGCGGCTTCGGGAAGTTCGAGGAGCCGGTGCTGCCGCTGACGGACTCGGAGCTGGGCCTCTACAGCCCCCTGCTCGGCCAGTACATGGGGGACGTCAATTTCACGCCGGACTTTCCCCGCACGGCCGAGCTGACCCGGGAGATGTGGCGCCAGAAGACCCGGACCGAGGTCGACGGCGTCCTCTCCGTCGACCCCGGGGCCCTCCAGCACCTCCTCGCCGCCACCGGACCCGTCACCCTTCCCTCCGGTGACGTGCTGACCGCCCAGAACACCGCGCGGACGCTGCTCAACGACGTGTACCTCCGGTTCCCGGAGCCGGCGGACCAGGACGCCTACTTCGAGACGGCAGCCGCGACGATCTTCGACCACGTGCTCGGCGGCGGCGCCGACCCCGCAGGCGTCATGCGAGCGCTGGACACCGCCGCGGACCAGGGCCGGCTGCTGGCCTGGTCGGCGCACGAGGACGAGCAGCGCCTGCTCGCCGGCACCACGCTGAGCGGCGAGCTGCGCGGGCACACCGGGGCCTCCCCCGTGGTCGGTGTCTACCTCAACGACCGCAACGGCGCGAAGATCGGCTACTACCAGCGCGTCGCGGCCGAGGTGGTGGCCGCCGGCTGCCGGCCCGACGGCGCCCGCGAGCTCTCCCTCGAGGTCACCGTCAGCTCGGACGCGCCCGAGAACTACGCGAGCCTTCCGGACTACGTCACGGGCGCGGGCAACTACGTGCCGAAGGGGGCGATGGAGACCACCGTGACCGTGTATGCGCCGACCGGCGGGACCATCACGGACGCCCGGTCGTCGGCGGACGACGCCAGCTACCTCCCCCAGCTCCACGAGGGCCTTGCGGTCGGCGCCTACACGGTGCGGCTGGGCCCGGGCGAGTCGGTGACCCTCGGCTACGACATCGCGCTGGCTCCGGGCCTGCCCGGCGAACTTCTCACCCGGATGACGCCCGGTCCGGCCGAGGACGCGTTCACCTTCTCGACCGCTGGCTGCGGCGGCTGAGACAGCCGCCGGAGCGCCTCGCTCGGGTCACACCTGGAGGGTGACGCCACTCACCCCGCGGGCGGGCGCAGGATCATCCGCGATGCCCCCGGGACAATGGTCCCGAGCACCCGTCCTGCGCGGTTCCCTGTCCGTGCGGGCCCGTCCCCCCGGGCCCGCACCATCCCGGACCGGGAGGTGCGATGGAGCACCACGCCGCTCGGCGGCCGCAGCGCAGACTCCTCGGCGTCGTCGTCGCGACGATCGCCCTGCTTCTCTCCGTGGCCGGGCCGGCCGCGGCGTTCCGCGGCGGGTCGGTGGACGATCCGGCGGCCCGCAACCCGGCCACGCGCGGCCCCACGGGGAAGACCTACCTGCTCAACAACGGGTGGGACGCCGCCCACGACACCACCGTCGTCACCGGCAACCACTACGACCGCGTCTACACCGGCGACTTCGACGGCGACGGCCGGGACACCGTGGTGTACCGCCGCCGCGCCACCTACGCCCTCGGGCGCTGCTACCAGGTCTTCGGCCGGGCCAACGACGAGGCCTTCGTCGGCGACTGGGACGGCAACGGCACCGACACCCTCGCCGTGCGGCGCGGCAACACCATCATGCTCAGCAACACGCCGTGCTCCGGCCGGGCAGACCGCACGATCACCTACGGGCGCGTCGGCGACGTCGTCCTGGTCGGCGACTGGGACGGGGACGGCAAGGACTCCTTCGCCGTGCGCCGGGGCAACGTCTTCTACGTCAAGAACCGCCTCACCGGCCCACCGGAGCTCACGTTCGCGTACGGCCGACCGAGCGACACGGTCCTCGTGGGCGACTGGGACGGCTACGGCCGCGACACTCTCGCCGTTCGCCGCGGCAACGCCTACTACGTGAGGAACGCGCTGAGCGCCGGCCCGGCGAACTTCAGGGCCAACTACGGCCGGGCGGCCGACGCCGCGCTCGTCGGCGACTGGAACGGCGATAATAAGGACTCGCTCGGGCTCCGCCGTCGGGACGCCATCCCGGCACCCCGGAACGGGATCGAGCGCATCGCCGCCGCCTACGGCATGTCGGTCCGCTACTCGCCCCGCCCCGAGAGGTGCTCCCCCACCGCCGCCGGCTGCTTCGGGCTAGACCGCTCGTACATCTGGATCTCGAACACGCGCATGGCGGGCTGGTCGACCGCACGCAAGGAGCACACCGCCTGGCACGAGGTGGGTCACTCGATGCAGTACAAGGCCTGCGGGCGTATGGACCTGCCGCGGCTCGAGCAGCTCGCGAACGCCCTCGCGGACGCGCTCCAGGGAACCACGAAGCCGTGGGTGAGCGTCACCCCGGCGGACCAGAGGAACGCCCGGACGATCCTCGCGGGCCGCTGCCCGTTCTGAGCACCGCGGCTCCGCGAGCGCGGGCCTGTAGGACAGCGGGAGGGATCAGGCCTGGTCCGTGAAGGACGATCCCCACGTGACGGGCTGCGCGGCGAAGCGCTGGTCCTGCTGCCACCGGCCGACGGCGTAGGCGCCGGCCGCGAGCAGCACGGCGCCACTGACGATGGCGGCGGCACCCGAGCCGGCGGACGCGGCGCTGCTGACGATGACCCGCGCCTCGGGCGGACCGGTGGTCAGCCCGTTGGACACGACAGACGCCTCGGCGCCCGCGACGCTTTCGGCCTCGGTGCCCTGGATGGCGACGGCGGACGAGGGGGCGGAGAGGGCGACGACGGCGAGGGCGGACAGCAGCAGCGCGGCCAAGGTGGCGAACGCTCGGCGGCCGTTGGCCCGGACTGACGCGACCGCAATGATCATCTGAACGTCGAACTCCTCAGGGGCACGCACAGGCCGGTTCGCCTGCCAGTCAGGGGGTGTGCGCCGTCGCCGCTGGGCGGCCGTGCGGCACATACCGATTCTACGGACGAAAAGCGTCGGCCGGGAGGAGAAATGAGTCGCAACTTCTGGGAACCGGCCGCCGGAAGTGTGCGGCGTCTCATGGTCGCGCCGAAAAAGAACGATCGCGTCCGGTTAGCATGCCCGGGAGGGCAGATCGCAGGAGGGGGAACGTCGTGCAGCGCATTCGAGGCGTGGCGAGGGACTATGCGTGGGGCTCGGTCGACGCCATCCCGTCACTGCTGCAGACCGAGCCGCCCGGCGGCCCGGTGGCCGAGCTCTGGTTCGGCACCCACCCCGACGGTCCGGCCAGCCTGGCGGACGTCGACGGCGACGTCGACCTCCGCACGCACGTGGCGGCCGACCCGGTCGGAGCCCTCGGCGAGGACGTCGCCGCACGGTTCGGCGCTCAGCTGCCGTACCTGCTCAAGCTCATCGCCCCGGCCCAGCCGCTGTCCCTCCAGGTCCACCCGACCCGTGAGCGGGCCCAGGAGCGCTTCGTCGCCGAGAACGCGGCGGGGATCCCCTTCGACGCTCCGCACCGCAACTACCGCGACGCCAACCACAAGCCCGAGCTCGTCTATGCCCTGACCACGTTCCAAGCCATGTGCGGGTTCCGTGCGCCGCGGCGCGCTGCAGAGCTCCTCGCGGGCCTCGACCCTCCGCTCGCCCAGCACCTTCACGCCATGCTGCGGGCCGCCCCGACGGCGGACGGCGTCCGGGCCGCCTTCACCTATCTGCTCGACACCACCACCCGACCCTCTCCCGAACAGGTTCACGCTGTCGCCGACGCGTGCGCCCGGCGGCTCGCGGACTGGTCACCGTCCCCGCGCGCGGACGAGACGGTGGTCCACCTGGCCGAGTCCTACCCCGGCGACCCGGGCGTCGTCGTTTCCCTGTTGCTCAACCCCGTCACGCTGCAGCCCGGCGACGCGCTGTTCGTCCCGGCCGGAGGCGTGCACGCGTACCTGTCCGGACTCGGTGTGGAGATCATGGCGGCTTCGGACAACGTCCTGCGGGCGGGTCTTACGCCCAAGCACGTCGACGTGGCCGAGATGCTCGAGTGCGTCGACTACGTGGCAGCGCCGCCGATCCGCATCGCCCCCGAGACCTTCCACGGCGCGACGCACATGTTCTACGCCCCGGTCGAGGACTTCGAGCTCGCCGTCACCACGCTCGACGGCGCCGACTGTCACGGCCTTCCGCTGCCGGGGCGCGGACCACGAATCTTGCTGTGCCTCGACGGCCGCATTGAGCTCGAATCGGAGCACGACTCGACGGTGCTGACATGTGGCGACGCCGTCTTCGTCCGTGCCGACGAGGGCCACCTTCACGGGCACGGCTCGGGAACGCTGGTCCAGGCGGACGTGCCTTAACAGCGCCGCTGTGATGAAACAGCGAGGCAGGGCGCCTTCGTGCGCTCAGTAGGCCCCGTCGGGGCGCAGCACTGCTCGAATAGTCTTGAGGATCAAGACTATGTCACCGCTGATTGACCAATTCTCGACATAGCGCAAATCAAGGCGGACACTCTCTTCAATCGAGAGTTCGGAGCGTCCACTAACCTGCCAAAGGCCGGTGATTCCGGGCTTTGTGAGCAGTCGGCGGTGCACGTGCTGCTCGTACTGCTCGACCTCTCGCAATACCTGAGGCCGCGGCCCCACGACGCTCATTGTCCCCATTAGAACGTCCCAAAATTGGGGCAACTCGTCGATCGAGTACTTCCGCAGGAAATGGCCCACACGCGTAATTCGCGGGTCATTCTTCATTTTGAAGAGTAACGCTGTGCCACCCTGCTTGGCGATGAGATCCGCGATGCGCGCCTCAGCGTCAATCGCCATAGTTCTAAATTTATGGATCGTGAACGGTTTACCATACTGACCAATTCGTTCCTGCCGGAATATGACCGGCCCACGATCATCAAGCTTGATCGCTAAGGCGACGAGCGCAAACACGGGGGCGAGCGCCACCAACACAGCGGCCGCAAACAAAATATCCATTGATCGCTTGGCTACAAAATTGAAGCCCGTGTACTGCGGCAAGTCGACGTGGACCATCGGCAGCCCATCTACCGGACTAACGTGCATCCGGGGCCCGGCAACGTCTGTAAGGCGAGAGACTAGAATTAGTTCCACCGAGGAGTTCTCGAGGTCCCACGCAAGGTCCCGAACCTCTCGCCGTGATATGCCACCCGCGATCATTACGGCACCCAATCGCGGATCACGAGCAATTCCAGCTAACTCATCGCGCTCGACGCGCGGCAACCCTTGAAGCAGTGGGTCGTTTTCGGGACCGGAATCCGGTCCCACGATCGCAACTGCTACTGGCTTGTAACCAGACTGAGGCTGGCGGCGCATGTCCTTCAGCGCGGTCAGCACCTCGTCGCGCTCACCCACCAGCACCGTCCCCGTCGCTGCCCTACCGTTCCGTCGCACAGAGGACAGGTACATACGCCATAGCATCCTGCCGAGAAGCAGTAGAACGAGCCCGATGGGCATTGCCGTCACGAAGTAAAATCGGGAGAGTTCAATCTTGAACAGGTACGAAGCAATGGCCACGATGCCGAAGGCGAGAAGCGTTCCGTTGAGCACCCGACGGTACTCTTCCAGCCCTGATCCCACTACGCGCTTACTCCTGGACTCTGTCACCGTGAGTGAAAAAACCCAGATTAATTCGACTGCTACCCCGACGGCCTCATAGGAGAACACTTGCGGGCCGACTGTGACGACCCCCTCGGACGCACCGAACTTCGTGTACTGCGCTGTGAGCAGGGCAACCACGATCATGGCCAGGTCGGTCACGAATATCGCGAACCTGTACTTCTCGTACCACGGAGCGTTAGCTCGACGGGTCCTCAACGGCTCATCGGGCCAGATGCGTCGCGCGGGAAGCGTTTCGTCCGTGGTGCCCACTCGATGATCTCCTGTTTTGTACCTCTCGAACCGAAGCCCGATCGTAGCGGCGACAGAATGGTTCATACCTGACCCCGCTATCGGTCGGGCCCGTCCGGTGAAGTAGTGTCGCAAAAGTAATGGACGGCCGACGCGGACCTACCCAACCGTGGCCGGCGAGTAATCCGCCTGCCACAACGACAGGTAACTACTTCAGCCGAATTTTGCTGTGATTCTCCCTAAACCACTGGACTGTGGAGTGAATTCCATCCTGAAGCGAAATTTCTGGGCTCCATCCCGTCTCTCGCAGCTGAGAGATGTCCAGCAGCTTGCGCGGAGTACCGTCAGGCTTGGAGGTGTCCCATTCGATCTCGCCCACATAACCGACAGCATCGGCCACGATCTCCGCGAGCTCCTTTATGGTGACGTCCTCGCCGGTGCCGACGTTGACCTGCACCGGACCGTCGAAGTGCTCTAGGAGGTGCAGGCAGGCGGACGCCATGTCGTCGACGTGGAGGAACTCGCGCCGGGGCGTGCCGCTGCCCCAGTTGGTGACCTTGGGCGCACCGGAGGCGCGCGCCTCATCGTACCGGCGGATCATGGCCGGCATCACGTGCGACCCTGTCGGCGAGAAGTTGTCGCCAGGACCGTAAAGGTTCGTCGGCATGGCCGAGATCCATGGCCTGCCGTACTGCTTGCGCACCGACTGGATGTGCATGATGCCGGCGATCTTCGCGATGGCGTAGGCATCGTTGGTCGGCTCGAGGTGGCCCGTAAGAAGAGAGTCCTCTCGGATGGGCTGCGCCGCGTACTTCGGGTAAATGCAGGACGAGCCGAGGAACAGCACCCGCTCGACGTCGTACTTCAGGGCCGCGTCGAGAACGCTCGTCTGAATCTGCAGGTTCTCGGACAGGAAGTCGACCGGGTAGGTGTCGTTCGCGAGGATGCCACCCACCTTGGCCGCGGCGAGCACCACGTAGCGCGGACGCGTCTCGGCGAAGAACTCAAAGACCGCGTCGCGGTTCCGCAGGTCGAGCTCGTTCGACCGACGACCGACGAGGTTCGAGAATCCGTTCGCCTCAAGGTTCCGCCAGACGGCGGAGCCAACGAGGCCGCGGTGGCCCGCGACGTAGAAGGTGGCGTCCCGGTCCAGCGGCGATGGCGTGTAGGAGACCGCCATCAGCGCGCCGCCACCGGAGCTGACCAGTCGGGCAGAGCCGGCGTGTCGATCCACGGACGGCCCGCGTGCTCGAGGACCTGGATGTCGGCGTCGACCATGATGCGAGCCAGCTCATCCGTCTGAACGGTGGCCTTCCAGCCGAGTTGGCGCTGCGCCTTGGAGGCGTCGCCGATGAGCGCATCGACCTCGGTGGGACGCAGGTAACGCTCGTCGAAGCGGACGTGCTTCTCCCAGTCGAGACCGGCGTGCTCGAACGCGGTGACGACGAAGTCCCGCACGGTGAAGTTGCCACCGGTGGCGAGGACGTAGTCATCGGGCTTATCTGCCTGAAGCATGCGCCACATTCCCTCGACATACTCCGGCGCATAGCCCCAGTCGCGGATGGAGTCAAGGTTGCCGAGATAGACGTGCTGGTCGAGACCGGCCTTGATGCGGGCGACCGCACGGGTGATCTTGCGGGTCACGAAGGTCTCGCCGCGACGCGGCGACTCGTGGTTGAAGAGGATCCCGTTGACCGCGAACATGTCGTACGCCTCGCGGTAGTTCTTCGTCACCCAGTAGGCGTAGACCTTGGCCGCACCATACGGGGACCGCGGATAGAAGGGGGTCTCCTCGTTCTGCGGCGGGGGGGTCGCACCGAACATCTCAGAGCTTGACGCCTGGTAGTACCGGCAATGAATCCCGCTCATACGCACGGCTTCGAGCAGGCGCATGGCTCCAACACCGGTCGTGTCACCGGTGTGCTCCGGCTCCTCGAAGCTCACACGTACGTGTGACTGCGCGGCGAGGTTGTAAACCTCATCCGGCTTCACCTCGTTGAGCAAGGTGACGAGGCGTGCACCATCAGAGAGGTCCCCGTAGTGGAGGAACATCCGCGCCTCCGGCTCGTGTGGGTCCTGGTACAGGTGGTCAATCCGTGACGTATTGAACGTCGATGCACGACGGATCAGACCGTGAACCTCGTATCCCTTGCCGAGCAGCAGTTCGGCCAAGTACGAGCCGTCCTGCCCTGTGATCCCGGTGATCAACGCGCGCTTGCTCACTACGCCCCCTTCGTCCCCCGACGGTTTGCCCGTCGGGCTTCCATCAGCCAGTACAGCCAGTCCTCGAACTTTTCGATGGCGGCCTGCTCGGACAGCTCTCGCTTGGCAAAGGCACGTCCGCTCGCTCCGAGGGTATCCGAGACTCCTGGTCGGTTACGCAGCTGGATTGCTGCTTGGACAAGAGCCTCCGGGTCACCGGCAGGCACCACGACGCCGGCGGCAGACGATTCAATCTCCTGAGCGGTGATGCTTCCGACGCCAACGGCTGCAAGGACGGGTCGACCACTCGAGTAGTAGGACGTCAGCTTGCTAGGCACAGCGGATTCGTTCAAGCCAGGACGCTCGTTCACGAGTAAAATATCTGCGGCCCGCAATGCTGCGGCATACTCCGCATCGGGAAGTGGTCTGATGAACTCAACGCGCGACGAACCGTCCGCCTCGCGCTGGAGACTCTCCCGCTGGTTGCCGTCTCCTAGGAGAACAAATTTGATTGGAGCGCTCAGGCGATCAGCAGCCCGTGCCGCATCAATGACGTTGCTCAACCCTTGCTTGGCGCCCATATTGCCGGCATGAAGCACGATCGTCACGTCACTGCTCCAGCCAAGAGCGCTCCGAACTTTCTTGACATCGATCTCACGTGGGGGCGCGACATGCGACCAGTTACGGATGGTGCGTACTCTTTCGCCCGGGACTCCTAGAGCGTCAACGACGAACCGGCGGAATCGATCGTGGATTACAGCAATTCCGTCGGCCGGACGGAGAATTCCGCCCTCTATGGCCGCGGCGAGGTTGCCGATCCGTCCCGAACGACCTGCAGTTTCGATCACACCATTGGTATAGAGGTCCTGCACCCATATACCGAGCGCCGGACGCGAGCGCTGGATGCGCACTCGAGCGCCAACTATACCCGTGGTCAATAGTGCTGGACTGAGAGCCACAACAACATCAGGACTACTCCACCGACAAACGGATACTCTAAGACCGAGAAGAGACTCGTACACGACGCGCGTAAGGGCGTTGGGTTTAGACGGTACGTATGAACGTACCCGGACGACGCTCACGCCATCAATGGTCTCCGTACGTCTTCGCGGAACCCCTGGAGCGACACGCCACTCGGGGTAATGCGGGAACGAAGTCAATACACTTACATTATGACCACGCGCAGCCAGCCCTCTGGCTAACCCTGCAGCGTACGGTGCGTTCCCCGTTGGTTCCGGCGCGTAGTAGGCAGTTGCCAGCACGACGGACAGCGGCTTTCTTTTCACGCGCATCTCCACCTATACACCACCCAATCTTTGCAGGGCGGCATTCCCTTTAGTGATCAGCGATTCACAGTCGCGCACATGCCATTTATGCTAGGCAAGGAGAGGCGGCCTTGCATACCGCTCCGCCCCGTTTCAACCAGTAGTGTCGGCACACGAACAGTCTCCCACAAACGGCCGCTTAAGCCTTCGCGACAATGCGGACGTCCCACGGGTAATGCATCGGCGCGTCAGCGGTCGCAGCCGGGCGCCATGGTGGCATCGAATGCTCGGCGCCCTAGTGAACAGCGTCGATCGACGAACCCCGGGTCGCCTTGCCACACCGATCTTACGGCACGACGCCTGAGGCCTGAATCTCACCTCCCGGTCCCCCTCACCGGCTAACCAGGCCTGCCCGCCACACAATCGCGTACCCTTCGGACTGCACGAAGGGCGACCACTTAGTGACTTCTTCGCGGACGGGACTGGTCTTCCCCGGCCGGTCGGCGTACCGACATAGTCTTTCAGCTGCTGCCCGTCAACAGCCACCAAGGAGCAAACCGCATGAGTAGTGAGGGGCGATTACCCATGAGCACCCAGGATAAAGGACCCACAGTCCAAAGGGACCTCGCGGGTTTCACGGGTGCCGGTTACGATAAGGGGCGATCGAAGGCGATTCAAGTTCTTTGGTTGCTTACGTCGGGCGCAGTGTTCACCAGGTGGTGGTGCCCCCGTAGACTCCGTATCGCGATCTTGCGTGCCTTCGGCGCCACGATTGGCGCGAATGCTCTCATACGCCACCGCGTCCGCATTCACTGGCCTTGGAAACTGCACGTCGGCGACAACAGTTGGATCGGTGAGGGTGCATGGATCCTCAACCTGGAACCGGTGACAATCGGCTCCAACGTGTGCATCTCGCAAGACGTATTGATTTGCACCGGCAGCCATCAGATGGATTCGCCGACCTTCGAGTTTGACAATGCTTCGATTTCCATTGAAGATGAGGTCTGGGTGGCCGCTCGTGCCACGATTTTGCGCGGTGTGACAATCGGGCAGCAAGCAGTAATAGGTGCGACCGCACTGGTGACCAAATCCGTGCCAGCAGGACAACTCGTTCTTGCCCCTAAGGCCGTATAGCAAACAAGGTTGGCGTCATTATGCCCAAACGCATCACACTCCAGTACAGCGGAATGCCTGCTTACAGGCAACCCTTCCTAGACGAGCTAGTTCGCCGGCAAACGGCGCAGGACCTTCAATACACCTTCTTGATCGGGGACGCCCAACTTGACCCTACTGTCACTACAGAGGTGACGGGAAGTGAAATTAAGTATGTGCGGAATCGATACTTATTTGGCCGCCGCGCCCTCTGGCAAATCGGCGTCGTACGGGCATGTACCGCATCTGACTTAGCGATACTCGAGCTGAACCCAAGAATCGCAAGCACCTGGACAACGCTCGTCCTCCGCCGACTTGCACGTAAGCCATCTCTTATGTGGGGGCACGCATGGCCTCGAGCCGGCCGGCAGGCGCGCAGCGACGCGCTTCGCAGTCTCATGCGCCGACTGGGCCGCAATGTAGTCACATATACGCACACTCAAGCTGACGAGCTACGCTCAGCCGAGCCGGGTCTAAATGTGTACGTTGCTCCCAATGCAATCGCCCCATCTGCGAACATGCTTCCAATCACATCTACAGGTCCCGACGTGGTTTACAGCGGAAGGCTCGTACCACAGAAGAAGCCTAATCTGCTACTCGAGGGCTATGCGAGAGCGCTTCATATTGAACCGAGCCTGGGCAGGCTGAAGTTTATTGGCGACGGTCCCATGTTAGATGAACTCAAGGCCAAGGCCGAGGTACTTGGCCTCCGAGAACGCGTATCATTTGCGGGCCGCGTCACAGATCAAATGAACCTACGTCAACATTACGGGCTCTTCAGAATTGAGGGTGTAGTCGGGGGGTCAAGTCCGCGGGAGTGGTGTATCGGTCCGGTGATCTCCGGTTCGGTGATCCTTCGTTGTCGGGTCAGGCGCTGATGGCGGCGAGAGGCTCGGTGGTGACCTCCTTGGGGTCGGTATCGGTGAGGAGGGTCAGGCGGGACTTGGCCAGGACGTCGAGGCCGAGGTAGCGGCGGCCCTCGGCCCATTCGTCGTGCTGCTCGGCCAGGACCGCGCCGACGAGGCGGATGATGCTGTCGCGGTCGGGGAAGATGCCGACGACGTCGGTGCGGCGGGCGGATCTCGCGGTTGAGGCGCTCGTTGGGGTTGTTGGACCAGATCTGGCGCCAGATGGCCTGGGGGAACGCGGTGAAGGCGAGGATGTCGGCGCGGGCGGCCTCGAGGTGCTCGGCGACCTTCGGGAGCCGGTCGGTCACGGAGTCGAGCAGCTTGTCGAACTGGGCCTGGACGGCCTTGGCGTCGGCCTGCTCGTAGACCGAGTGCAGCATGGCCTTCACGGCCGGCCAGGACGCCTTCGGGGTGGTGGCCATGAGGTTGGCGGCGTAGTGGGTGCGGCACCGCTGCCAGGCCGCCCCGGGCAGGGTCGCGGCGATCGCCTCCACCAGGCCGGCGTGGGCGTCGGAGGTCACCAGCGCCACGCCGGTCAGGCCGCGGGCGAGAAGGTCGCGGAAGAAGGCCAGCCACCCGGCGCCGGTCTCGCCGGTGGCGACCTGGACGCCGAGGACCTCGCGGTGGCCGTCGTTGTTGACCCCGGTGGCCACCATCACCGAGACGTTGATGACCCGCCCGCCCTCGCGCACCTTCATCGTCAACGCGTCCGCGGCCAGGAAGGTGTACGGGCCGGCGTCCAGCGGGCGGGTGCGGAAGTCGTTCACCTGGGCGTCGAGGTCCTTGGCCATCTCGGAGACCTGGGACTTGCTCAGTCCCGTGATGCCGAGGGTCTGGACCAGCTTGTCCATCCGCCTCGTGGAGACCCCGAGGAGGTAGCAGGTGGCCACCACGGACGTCAGGGCCGCCTCGGCCCGCCGGCGGCGCTGCAGGAGCCACTCGGGGAAGTAGCTGCCCTGGCGCAGTTTCGGGATCGCCACGTCGACGGTGCCGACCCGGGTGTCCAGCTCGCGGTGGCGGTAGCCGTTGCGACGGTTCGCCCGGGCCTCGGACACCTCGCGGTAGCCCGCCCCGCACACGGCGTCGGCCTCGGCCGAGAGCAGGGCGTTGATGAACGTCGCGAGCATGTCCCGCATCAGGTCGGGGGATGCCTGGGCGAGGTGCTCGTGCAGGAAGCGGGCAGGGTCGATACTGGAAGGTGCGGTCATCGCTGTAGGTCCTCTTCGAGTCGGTTGTGAGAGATCACTCGAAGGATCACGCGGTGACCGCACTCGTCTATGACGACACGCTCACCGTGCTACCGATACACCACTCTGCCGGACACCACTAGTCGGGGTCTGAATCCGCCGGCCTCGAGGAGTGATCGGGCGATGTAGTTGGTGAGGTTGCGGAAGCCGAGGGCGGAGCCGCGCAGGTGCTCGAGTCGGCCGTTCATCGCCTCGGTAGGGCCATTC